>DUUN01000508.1 GCA_012841535.1 Gallicola sp.
TAAAATGTAAGCGACCAGCCGACACATTTCTCATCACCATTCTTTCCAGTCCCGGTTCATAAATAGGGATAATACCATTCTTGAGATCTTCAATTTTCTGTTCGTTTACATCAACGCAAACAACATTAAGACCTAACTCTGAAAAACAAGTTCCGCTAACTAAGCCAACGTAACCTGTTCCTACTATTGCTATATTCATTTTAAATAAAAAAGTTGAAATACAATTACTACCTGACTATTAATTGTAAAATTATTAGAACACTTCGTTTATACCTATACCATTATTTTATTACAGGCTAGTTACATTTAAAACATATTATTTGTGGTTTTGGACGAAAAGGGAATTATATGAATCGTCAGACCATCTTTCTCAACTATTTTCCATCTTTTTTTAGACTTATGTATTTTATTTGAGGTTGCCGTTACAACAACTACATCAATACCTTTATTGATAAATGAAGTAGCTAAATCATAAGATCTTGTACCTCCTGTTTCATCAGGAAATTTGAAATATTGGTGTATATAAAGTATTTTCATTTATCCAATCTTAATATATTCAATCTCATCTAACATTAACTTTTCAAAAACATTTCTGCCATCCAATAGCACAGGATTTGGCTTCATTGAACTCTTTATTACTTCCCAGTTTGGTAAACGGAAATCTTTCCAATCAATTATATGAAAAATCGCCTCTGCATCAAATACGCAGTCATATATATCTTTAGCAAACCTAACAGTGTCAGCTAACACTTTCTTAGCTTCAATCATTGCAACAGGATCGTATACCATCGTTTTATAATATTATAATCATTTTTCTAGACTATGTTCATATATCCTTTTTGACCAGCTTATCACAATTGTATAATATTCTATTATACAGATCAGTTGTTTTTTGACCTATTACTTCCCAAGAATAGTATTTGTGTATTTTGCTCCATGCTGTTATATTTTCTTTTTTATTTTTTATCTCCTCTGAGTTATTAATAATATATTTTAAAGTTGTTAATAGTGATTCTCTATTGGCATAACCTATATTCCAACCAACATTACCAATGGATAATGCATCTGAAAGACCTCCAGCGTTTGAAACAATAAATGGTATCTGTTCATTTATTGCTGATAATAATACGCCACTTTGTGAGATTTTTCTGTAAGGAAGAAGTACTACGTCTGATAATTGAAGAATTGCTAAAAATAACTCATTTTCAATTCGGTTAAATTTCGTGTATGTATTGTTGAAATTGCTAATTTTTGTTGACTCAGCAACCTCCACAATTTCATCTGATAGCTTACCACAGGCAAACAAGAATACATTATTATTAGAAGAAAATGCCTCATTCCAAACATTAAATATAAAATCTGTACCTTTGTAAAGATCCTGAGCACCTAAAGATGAGAATACAATTTTTTTGTTTAAATTATATCGATGTCGTATTTCATTTTTCAGTATTTCAACTTTATCACGATTTATTGAAGTGGATAAATCCAATATACCGTGAGGGATTACATTAATTTTATATTCCTCTATTTTAAAATTTGAAATAAGTATTTCTTTACTGTTTTCTGTATGAACAATAATTGAATCAACTAACTTATAATACTTTTTGTATTTTATAAAATCAAATCGCTGACGCCTATGAGGTAAAATATTATGAGCAGTATAAACAACTTTTATTTTTTTCTTAATTAGATATCTTAATAAAATATAGTCTGCATACCAAAATCTTATCCACTGTATGTGTATTATATTTGGATTTTTAGACTTTACTAATCCTATTATTTTTATTAATGAACTAATATAGCTTATAACCTTATTCAAACCCTTTTTTTTTGAATAATTAAAGAAAGGATAAAATTCTATACTTTTTATTTGTTTTGAATCATATAGCTCATTACCGACAAAATAGATGTTTGCATTAACATTTGAAAGCAAACATGAGTCATATATTGCCAAATTATTATAAGACATTGGGTCAATATAAATAACCTTCATTGAATTAGGGTCTGCTTATTAATTCCCAATCAGGCACACAATTTCATTTGTGGCCCGAGTGGATAAATGTTTATATTTCTCACTATCATTAACTTCTGTAGTAACGAGACAAAATAAGGTAAGGGAATA
>DUUN01000396.1 GCA_012841535.1 Gallicola sp.
AACAAAGTTGGGTCCTTTTATCTATAGAAAACCTTCACTTTTTAAGTGAATGATAATATCAGCGGTAATGCACTGCCTATGCCGCTCAGGAAACAATCAAATTAATTCTATGAATAATTCAGGATAATTAATTCGAAAAATCTGTTTATTATTATTTATACTTATTAAAGAAATTCTCCATAGAATACTTATAACTTCTATAGTCAAAATATTCTTCTGCTGTTATACGAGCACAATGTCTCATTAAATCAAGTTGCTCTCTTGAAAAACTTGATATCATCCTTAATGCTTTTGCGAGGGTATTATGTGAAGAATCCTTCAATAAAAATCCATTCCTATTATCCACGAGGTACAATCCAATATCACCAGTATCATTACATATAACAGGTGTTCCCGCTGACATTGATTCAGCTAGTTTTGTCGGAAAACCAGCATGTGAAGATCTTCGACCTGGCCTTAAAAATATTCCAAAATCACTTTTTTGGTATTCTTCATTAATTGAATCCTGTGATACTTTTCCTTTAATATTTATACAGCCTTCTAAATCCTTTATTAAATAAGATTTATTTTTTAGTTGTTTTTCAAGTTGTTCTTTATCAATTCCGAATATATTAAATATAAATCGTTCTTTTTCATCACCTAGTTCATGTAATGCGGCTAGAATATTTGAAATCAATTCTTTTCTCTTCCCAGGATTACCTGCATACATAAGAATAATTTTCTCATTTTTTGTTTCCAAACTAAATGGAGTATTTAATACATCTAAAATAGTAGGTATTCTTATCACATTATGAACATGCTTTCTATAATGTTCTTCTAGTAGTTTTGATATAGCAATAACTCCATTTACTTTAATAAAATGATTATTAAAACAATTTTCATATTGTCTATAAAATGGATTAATTTTCCCACCTCTCCAGTTTGAATGATGGAACCATTCACATGATTCTAAAATAATCGGTATTTTTCTTTCTTTTATTTCTTGTAATAAAAGATTAAACCTATCAGAACTACTGCTCAAAATTATCAAGTCTACCTCATTTTGGTCTAAATATTCCTTTAAACAAGCCCTACAAACTCTAGGATTCATTATTCTAGATTTTAATGAAGATATTTTGTCACCAATAACCTGAAATGATATATCTTCATATATACCATAATTATTATTATATAAGTACTTCTTATCACTTACATAATCAATCATTATATGTAATTCAAAACCGATATCTTTGATTAATCTAGCAAAATTAAGTAATCTTGACGCGTATGCTGACCCTTTTGGAAATAGTCCACTTGCAATGTATAATATCTTCATTTTTTCCTCACCCTACTATTTTTTGTTAAACAATCTGCATACTTATTTTAGAAAATTATTATTTAATTAATTTAATTTTATCACTCTTCAAATCAATCCAATCTCCCATTTTTTGTTCCCATTCTTCAGGTTCTACTATTTGCGTTGCACCACCTGGATAAAATGTAATTTCTCCAAAATAAATATTCCCATTTATGTTATATAAATCTACTCTGCAAAATGGGAATGGTTCTGATAACACTTCAGCATATTCTATCATTTTCTCAAAATTTACAGGTTTACTAATCATTGAACTACCAAATTGTTCTCTTTTGACTCTAATGTTTAAGTAATTAAAATCCTTATCATATACATTTCTCTTCGCATAAGGACTATGAGAACCATCTTTTGCAGCAGTTTCAATATCTACAAATAAAAGTTTTACTTCCCCATCAAAACATAAAAATCTATAATCAATTAATGATTCTCCCGGATTATCAACTAACATCTTTTCTACAATTATCCTTGGTTTAATGTTTTTATAATTCCACTCTCTTGATTGATAATAATAGTTGTTCTTTAGAGAATTGCTAAACTCTTTTTTGAAAGCTTTATGATTAAATGGTTTGTTTTTATCCCAAATTATGTTCTTCCCTGAACCATGATTTGTTTTAATGAAAGCCTTATCTGGTAATTCATCAAATTTAACTTCCTCTATTGAATTATAAACTCCATATATTGGAACTAAAATGTGCTCCAATCCCTTTTTTTTAACATAATCCCTTACCATCACCTTGTCTGAACACATTGTAAGTAACGGATCTCTATTATGTAGCTTTAACCACCATAATTTCTCATTAAATGTTCTTGGATTATCTAAGTTCAATTCTTTTCCAGTATTTTCCTTATACTTCATTTTAGCAAACTTTTCGTCATCTACTTTTGATAATATCTTTACCTTGTACATATTCGCATATTTATATATGGAAGAGAATATTTTATTTTTATGCGATATACTTCTAGCAACATTTTTCAAATTATAAATCATTCTTATGACCTCCATCGGATATAAAAAGAACATCTTGATAGTTTCTTTCGTATTCCTTAACTACTTTTCTTATATCAAAATTTTCAACTATTCTATCCCTTGATTTAAAATTTCTTGAACATTCGGAATTTCCGAGAAATCTGCCTATAGCCTCAGCTAGGCCTTTATGATCTTTTGCATTTACCACTTGGTTAGTTTCACCAACTATTTGTTTAGAATCTCCTACGTCCGTTACTATACAGGGAAGTGCACACGCCATAGCTTCACCAATTGAATTTGAAAAGCTCTCTCCTAAAGATGATGAGATATAACAGTCTGCAGCAGATAGTATTTCAGATATATCATTTCTTCTTCCAAGTAATATCAATAGATTTTTTAAATCATATTTATCAGATAAATTAAGTAATGATTCATTATATTCATCTAAATTAGTTCCTACCATAATCATTTTGAAATTTGTATGGGTATTTTTTATTTCATTTAAGGCTTTAAATAAGGTGACGTAATCTTTTTGCACATCCCATCTTCCTACAGTAATTAAAGCTTTACTATCTTTATCAAGCTTAAGTGCTTCCCTTAATGTATTGCGACTTTCTTCATTAAATGAAAACTTTTCTAATTCAAAACCATTTGGAATTACAATAGTATTTTTATTTTTATATCCTACAGCTAAATGCTTTTCCAATGCTTTGTTTGAATTAAAAGTAATGCAGTCGATTTTTTTCGATAATAGAGAATTTATTTTAACTATCATTAAAGTTATGCTTTTATTAGCATTTTTGTCTAAATTACTATGCCTTATGTTCCAAATCAATTTCTTCTTCAATAAAATTTTAGCTATAAGAAAACCAAATATATCTGAGTGATACAACCATGTATTTATAACATCAAACTCCTTGCATATTCTCCTAGCATTTAAGATTGCCTTAAGGATATTTGCTTTAGGTGCATTCAATGAATGAATTTTGACACCTTCATCCCTTATTCTTTTCCCAATTACTCCTTCATCCATCAAAGAAATGACTTCATGATAGTATTTGCTTTTGTCTGAGTACTTAATTAGTTTATAGAGCATGTTTTCTGCTCCTCCACTACCAAGGCCGGTTATTATATGAACTATTCTTATCATTGCAAATCAACATCCATTTCTACAAATTCTCCCTATACCATTCTATTGCAGCTTCAATTCCTCTTTCAAAACTCCAACTCGGGTCATATCCGAGCATCTCTCTCGCTTTACTGATATCAGCATTACTATGCTTTATGTCACCTTTTC
>DUUN01000570.1 GCA_012841535.1 Gallicola sp.
ATTTCTACAGTGTATCCACCAAAACATCTAATCTTATTTTTAACATCAACTGATAATTTCGGCCCATCACTAACAACAGAGTTATTAATAAAATTAATAACCTCTTTTGACAAGTTTCCAATCAATAACCCATCAAAAGGAGCATGTAATTTATAATTATCATTTCTAAAGCTATCATAACTATGGTAAAATCCAATATCAACCTTTTTTAAAGCCGATATAAAAGCATCTTCGGCCATTTTCCCAAGCATTGTGTCTTTGATTTTCTCGGCTTTTGTTCTCCCTTTTTGCCAAGTATTAACAGTATTATATGCCAGATCATTAACATCAATCTTACAATGTTCTATTTCTTTATAATCAAGAATGGTAACATTTCCCATACTAATCATAGTGCACCTCTAAATTAATTTGTTTTTACAAATGAAACAAATTGTTCTTTTGTTAGTGTTTTTTCGCCGCCGTTATGAAATTGATTAATATACCATACATCTTCCTTCAAAATAGGTAAATAAAAAATGTGACCAGTTAATAAGGAAGCCTGTTTATAACACTTCTTTAACTCTTCCATTTTTTCCTTATATTTTTGACTATCAAAAGCATGTGGCATTGATGAGGAAACATTCAAACTCTTTACCTCAAATATATGTATACGATTAAATGAATCTTTCATAATAAAATCAGGGTATGATTTTTTTAATCCTTCCAAATAATATTCAAAATTAATTTCAGAACTCGGCAAATAATTTTTCCCCCATAAGAATTTTTTAGTTGGATTAATTTTTGCAGGTTCTATTTCACAAAACAGATCAACTTTACCTGCATTTGGATTATTTTTCCCGCTATCAATTCGTTTTATGGCACGTTCTCCACTAAATACTTCTATCGAACATAAATCCTTAATAATTGATGCCCACTCTCTTTCAGCGTCACTATCAAAAGAAAATTTATCATTTCCATCTGTTCTTTTCCAAATCCAATCATTAATATTAATATAATTCCCATTATCCATATACGAACTTAGTATTGGCGGGCTTTTATATTCAATTCTATCATCTGAATCCCTTAATATTTCCATACTTTCATTGTAGTTGCAAATGTACTTATTATTTTCAATTGTTATTTTTTCTAAATTCGCATTAAATTTAAACCACTTTTCATAGGAACTAGAATATTCATAACACATGTTTTTTATATGATCATCAGATTTTTTTAATTTTTTATACATACTAAAAATGTCATTATATGTTGTTGAAGGTAGTTGCTTATCAACAAAATCAGAAAGATTAAAATCGGTTTTATGAGTCAGTGGTTTTAATCTAGTCGTTTTAATTTTTATTTGTTCAGTTATATCAGATGGTTCATCCCATAATTTTACACCAAAATGTTTTTTTCTGCTCGGAACCAATCCCCAAACCCATGCAGTCGTTGCAAGTTTTTGAGCTTCGGTTGATAAATCTTCAAAATCCAAAAGTCGTGGGTTACGCCTAACTCGCCCCATTACTTGTTCATCTAATTGTTTACTTTGAGTATCTCTAACTTGATATAACATACATGCACGAGGGATATCCCATCCCTCTGATATTACCATTTTAAAAATAATAACATCTATTGTTGAAGTATTAGATTTA
>DUUN01000692.1 GCA_012841535.1 Gallicola sp.
AAAAATTAATGGACTTACTAAGAAGTTTGGAAATTTTGAAGCAGTAAGTAATGTTAATATAGAAGTCAAAGAGAAGGATATATACGGGTTAATAGGAAAAAATGGTGCAGGTAAGACTACCTTATTAAGAATGATAATGGGTCTTTCCAGTCCAACTTCAGGTAATATATCTTTATTTGGTGGAAAAAATGAAAGAGAAAATACAATAAATAGAAGGAAAATAGGTTTTTATATTGGTCAAAGTTTTTTTCCTTATTTAAATGCAAAGGAAAATATTGAATATCATAGAAAAATGAAGGGAGTTAAGGGAAGAAAAGAAAGCAAAAGAGTTTTAGAAATGGTTGGTTTAAAGAATGTTAATAAACCCTTTAAATCATTTTCTATGGGGATGAAACAAAGACTTGGACTTGCAGCAGCAATGCTTGGTAATCCAGAGTTAATAGTACTAGATGAACCAATAAATGGATTAGATCCTCAGGGTATTGTAGATATAAGAAATATTATAAAAATATTAAATGAAGAATATAATACAACTATTATTGTATCTTCTCATATACTAAGTGAATTGGATTTAGTAGCAAGTAAATTTGGAATTATAGATCATGGGAAACTTTTAGAGGAAATATCCTTTGAAGAACTTCATAAAAAAACTACATCTGCTATTATAATTAAGGTTGATAATGTTGAAAAAGCAAGTAATATTTTAAATGATAAATTCAATATAGAAAATATAAATATTACTAACCACTCAACTTTAGTAGTAAATGATAATATAGACTATTTAAATGTTATTAATAAAACTATAATAGAGAATAATGTTGATGTATTTGAAATATATAAACGAGAAAGCTCTTTAGAAGATTATTACTTCAATTTAATAGGAGGTAAAAAATAATGACTAAATATATAAGAAGTGAGTTATATAGGATTTTCAAGAAAAAAAGTTTATATATTTTTATGGGGATAATTGCTCTAGGTTTTGTTCTTATAAACTATATGATGTTAAATTCTCAGTCAACAAGTTTAGATTATATAAGCAATACACTTAACTTGCTATCTTTTGCAACGATTATAGCCGGAATATATATTTTTAATACTGTATATAATGACGATTTTAATAGTAATGCTTTAAATGCAGGTGTAGGTTTAGGTATAAAAAGATCCAGTATAGTTATATATAAATTAATTATTATGACTATCTTAACAATAGTAATGTTTGCTTTTTTTACACTGGTTTTCTTTTTAATGGGAATGATGTATAAGTTTAAATTTTCAAACTTGGAAATAGAAAGTTTAGTATTATATACAAGTAGCATTATAGTAGGTATTATAGGTTATGCTTCCTTAACTTCAATTATAATTTTTGCAACACAAAAAGCTATATATGGTACAATTACCTATCTGCTTTTATGTACGGAAATGGTACATTCATTAGTGACTATGGGATTAAAGTTTCCACCTGTTACATCATTAATGGGAGATAGAAGTAGTTGGTTATTTTCATCACTTACAGGTGAGTTAGCTCAAGGTAAATATATTTCTTTAATAGGAATTGGAGTATATATTTTAGTTTCTATAGTATTGGCAATTTTAATGTTTAATAAGAAAGAGGTAGAGTTTATTTAATGAAAAAAGGTATAAAATTAATAATAGGAATAGTAGTAATAGCTTTAATTGCTTTTATAGCAGTTAAAGGAAAAGAATATTATGAAAACAGATATACAGGAACTTATTATTATACGATGATTCCAATGGACGAGCCAATGGAATTAGAGGATATGAAAGATGATAAGGGCGAAGTAGTAGGACTGGGTAAAAAATATAAGTTAAAATCCTATGATGAAAATGGTGAAAGATTATTGGAATTTTCAGTAAATACTGAAGATAAAGATAAGTTATTTAAACCGGGAACTTTTTTGAAAATTAAGGCAAGTAAAGAAATAGTCTTAGGTGAAGAAATTATTACAAGAGATGAAGTTCCACAAGATATACTAGCAAAAATAGAAGAGAATAAATAAAAAAGTTCAAACCTAATTTTCTTAGAGTAGAAGATTAGGTTTGTTTTTTATAATAAGATAAATTTTCATGTATAATGTACTATAAGTAGAAAATTTTAAAGAGGTATTTATGGATAATAATAATTTAAATAGATTAAAGAATATGAATATAACAATAGCAGGTTTAGGTATGGAAGGCGGCTCTATGGCACTTGCTATAAAAGAATGGATAAAACCTAGAAAAATATATGGAATATCAAGAACTGAAAATACTATAAAGGCAGCTGAAGCCTTAGAAGCTATTGATAAGGGTTCGGTTAATCCTCAGGAAATTTTAGAGGATACTGATTTGTTAATTTTATCTATGTATCCTTCAGGAATTGTTGAGTTTTTAAGAAAAAACCAGCAATTTTTAAAACCGGGTACAGTAGTTACGGATTTAGCTGGTACAAAGAAAAAGTTAGTTCCTGAAATATTATCTTTTTTAAGGGAGGACTTAGATTTTATACCTGGCCATCCTATGGCAGGAAATGAATTTAGTGGTTTTCTAAATGCAGATAAGGCAATTTTTTATAATGCAAACTATATATTAACTCCAACGGAAAAAAACAAGCCGGAAAATATAGATTTAATTAAAACCCTAGCCTTGGAAATTAAGTGTAAGGGTGTGGAAATAACCGATATTGAAACTCACGATAAAAAAATAGCCTATGCAAGTCAGCTAGTTCATGCAATTTCAGTAGCAATAACAAATTCACCATCCTATGATGATCAGGTTGAATATTTTGTTGGTGGAAGTTTTAAGGATATTACAAGAGTTGCAAGAATTAATCCTAATTTATGGACAGATGCATTTTTAGAATCAAAGGAAGATTTATTAATCGAAATGGATAAATTTTTAAAGGAATTCATTAAATTGAAAAATGCCCTAGAAATTGAAGATTATGAAACAATCTGGAATATTCTAGAGCATAGTCGTCAAAGACGTTCAAGGGAAATATAGTTATTTAAAAGGAAGTTCACCCTTTGGGTAGCTTCCTATTATATTTGTTACTGTTACATGGGGCTTTATGGTTTCAATAGTTCTTTGCATATTTGGAGAGTTTAAACTAGCGTCAACTTCTACAAAGAAACCATATTGGAATATATTTTCATTTCCTAAAGGTCTTGAATTAAGATTTATTAAATTTAACTTTTCATCGGCAAAACACTGTAGGGCAGAAAGTAACGCACCAGGACTATGTTTTACTTGGAAATACATAGTTGTCTTATTAGCGTTTTCAGGTATGTCCATAGAGTTTTTAAATATTAAAAACCTTGTAGTATTATAGTAGATATCCTGAACATTTTCCCTTAAAATTTTCATACTATATATTTCTGCAGCTCTTTTACTTGCAAGGGCAGCAGAGGTCTTTAAGTTATTTCTCTTTATATAATCTACACTTTCAGAAGTGTCTTTCCAGGAAACTGGATTTAACTGCTCATTGTATTCAAAAAAATAATTACATTGACTTAAGGCTTCAGGATGGGAATAAACATCTGTAATGTCTTCAAATGTAGCATCTGGAAAACCTATTAATTGATGATGAATAGGTACGAAAACTTCCCCAATGGCAAAAATGTTATTATGTCTTATTAAATCCATTGTTCTATAAATTATTCCTGTTGTTGAATTTTCAATAGGTAAAACAGCATAATCCAAGCTATTGTTGGACAAATCCTTAATTAAGCTTCTAAAATTATCATAACCAATAGCCTCATAACCCTTTTCTCCGAAAAATTTAATTGTTGCAACTTCACTATATGCACCTGGCACACCTTGATAACCGATTTTCATTTATTACTCCTAAAATAATTTTGATTTATTATATCATACTTAGATATGTTTAATAAATTTATTGTATAATATTATTATACTAATGTGAAATAATAAAAAGGAGTGAAAATGAAAACTGCATTAATTTCTGTTTATAAAAAAGAAGGAATAGTTGATTTTGTTAAGGGATTAACAGAATTAGGTTGGAATATTGTTTCTACAGGTGGTACCTATAAACATCTTTTAGATAATGGTATAGATGTTACCGACATTACCGATATAACAAATTTCCCAGAAATACTCAATGGAAGGGTAAAAACCCTACACCCTAAAGTATATGGAGGAATTTTATATCGTAGAGATGTAGAAGAACATGTAAATACTATTGAAGAGCAAAAGATAAATTCTATTGATATGGTAGTTAATACTCTGTATCCTTTTGAAGAAACAATCAACGATATTAATTCTACCCATGAAGAACTAATAGAGAAAATTGATATTGGTGGACCATCTATGATTAGGGCAGCTGCTAAAAACTATAAGGATGTTATTGTTGTTACAAGTACCCTAGATTATGATTTTGTTTTAAAGGAATTAAAAGAAAAAGGAGACTTAACTTTAGACAATAAGAGAATTTTAGCAGGGAAAGCTTTTGGAACAACAGCACAGTATGATGCTTTAATTTCAAACTATTTCAATAATCAAAATAAAGTGGATTTTCCAGAGAATATTACATTTACATATAGATTAAAACAAAATTTAAGATACGGAGAAAATCCTCACCAAAACGCAGCATTTTATGAAAAGATTTACGAAGTTCCAGAGGAAAAAGGAGACATAGTTCAACTACATGGAAAAGAGCTATCCTATAATAACTTAAATGATTTATATGGTGCTGTAAAAATGGTTAAAGAATTTGAAGACCCAACAGCTGTAGCTGTAAAACACAATAATCCATGTGGAATTGCTTCTGGTGAAAATATTTATGAAGCCTTTAAAAAAGCTTATGAGGCAGATGAAGTATCTATTTTTGGTGGAATTATTTCCCTAAATAGAAAAGTAGATGTTGAAACAGCTAATTTACTTTCTCAAATATTTTTAGAAATTGTAGTTGCACCAGACTATGAGGAAGAAGCTTTTAATATTTTATCTAAGAAGAAAAATATTAGGATTTTACAAATAAAAAATCTAAATACTTTAGAACTTGTAAAACAAGAAACTAAGGATGTATTACATGGGGTATTACTACAAGATAGGGACAATAAACTATTAAAAGAGCAACTGGATTTTGTAACTAATAGAAAGCCAACAGATGAAGAACTTGAGGAGCTTTTATTTGCTTGGAAGGCTGTTAAATACGTTAACTCAAATGGAGTAGTTATATCTAAGGATAAGCAGACCTTGGCAATTGGGCAAGGAGAAGTTAGAAGGCACTGGGCGGTAGAAAAAGCTGTTAATAGGTCAATTAAAGACCTACATGGAGCTGTTTTAGCTTCCGATGGATTTTTCTTTGGAGATACTGTGGAAGAATTAAATAAGGCCGGCGTAAAGGCAATAATTCAACCAGGAGGCTCAGTTAAAGATAAGGAAGTTATAGAATTAGCCAATAAGTACGATATTGCTGTAGTATTTACAGGAATGAGACATTTTAAACATTAGTATAAAAAAATTATCCAATAGAAATCCTATTGGATAATTTTTATTTTATCTTATTTCTTTTTCTATATTAATAATACTGGCTTCTGTATTTGCTTCAATAAAATCTATAATTTTACTTTCTAGATTATCGCTTTTAAAGGAATTAAAAGTAATGGCAGCAATACTTATTGTTATTTTTTGGTGCAGATTTTGATCTTCCGATTCAACAACAGAAACATTATAATTGTTTCTAAGTTTAACTACTAGACTTTTAACAATGGATCTTTTTTCTTTTAAACTATGAACCCAAGGTGCATATAAAGATATTGTTAGTAAAAGTATATTCATATAATTTTCCTCCATTATATTGATTATAACAAATTAACAAAAGATTAGGATTTTATACTAAGTATGAAGTTTCTTTTTTATTAATAATGGTATAATAGTAAACAGGGGATCTATTTAAATTTTGGAGGTGATTATTCTGCTAAATTATAGAAAAATGAAAAATGAAGAAATTTTAGAACATATACCATTTTTTGAAGGATTATCTAAAGAAGAAAAAGACAGAGTATTTGAAGGTGTGGAAATTCTTAAGGTAAATAATGGAGATGTTATTTTTGAAACAGGAGATTCTGCCGACAAACTTTATATTCTTGTTGAAGGTAAAATAAAAATCTACAAAAATCTAGTTGATGGAAGAGAACAAATATTATATATTTATTCTTCAGGAGATTTTGTAGGAGGACTTAATCTTTTAAAAGATGATGAATATTTGTATATAGGTGAAGTAATAGAAGGTGGACTTGTAGCTACTTTATCTAAAGATAAATTTGACGAAGTAATTTTGAATAATCCAATTGTACTAAGGAGAATATTAGAAAAATCCTATCATAGAATTAGATTAGCTGAAGGTCTTATTGACAGATTGTTTAGTGGTACTGCAGATGGTAAAGTTGCCAGCTTGCTATTGGATTTAGCAGATATTTTCGGTGAGGAAACGAAGGATGGAATTCTCTTGGATTTTCCTATAAGTAGGGAAGAAATGGCCTCCTTTGCTGGAACTAGTAGGGAAACAATAACTAGAAAATTACATCAGTTTAAAGACAAGGGTTATTTAAAAGTACTAGGAAATAAAAAAATACTTCTAGTTGATATTGATAAAATAGAAGAAATAGCTGGGGAATTTTAATGACATGTATAGCATGTCATTTTTTATACAAAAATTAGTAAAGAGTGATATTATGAGCAATAAAGATTTAATAATGAAAGAAATAGGAGTTGAATACTTAGAGCAGTATAATCAACTATTAAAATATGTTTTTCAAGTTACAGAAAGTGAATTAACTAATTCTGGTTGGGAGGAGGAAGAGGATTTTATTAGGGCCAAGGCACCAAATTTAAAAAAAGCAGATGCTTTAGGTTGGTTCGATAAAGACAATCTTATATCCCAGGTAATAGTATATCCTATGCAGGTTAGAATTTTTAATCGAACATTTAACATGGGTGGTCTTACTGGTGTTGGAACCTATCCTGAATATACTGGAAATGGATTAATGCATAAATTGCTTTTTCAGGCCCTAGCTAGAATGAGAGAAAAGAAACAATATATATCTTATTTATATCCCTACTCTATACCTTATTATAGAAGAAAGGGTTGGGAAATAATTTCCGATAAAATTACCTATGAAATAAATGATTATCAGCTACCTAAAGATGAAAAAATATTAGGTAAGGTTAGGAGAGTTGAGCCTAAGGGAGAAGAAATAAAGAAAGCTTATGATAAATTTTCCCAAATAACTCATGGAGCTTTAATTCGTGACGATATTTCTTGGAATGAATATTGGTTATGGGAAAATGAAGATATTATGACAGCCGTTTACTATAACGAAAAAGATGGATTAGAAGGATATTTAGTCTACTGGATTTCAGATGAAGTATTTTATATTAAAGAAATGATTTTTTTAAATGAAAATGCCAGAAGAGGACTTTGGGACTTTGTAAGTGCTCATTTTTCCATGATAAAGAAGGTTATAGGAAATACCTATACAGATGAACCTCTTTCCTTTTTATTTGAAGATGCAGATATTAAAGAAAGTATATCACCATACTTTATGGCTAGAATTGTAGATTTTGAAAAATTTATTGAAGAATTTCCCTTTAAGAAGGACAAGGTAGATAAGGAATGGGTTTTTAAATTAGAAGATCCTTTACTATCTTGGAACGATGGAGCCTTTCATCTTTATATTAATAAGGATGGAAAAGGTAGGGCTAAACCTGTCTCTGAAAAAACAGAAGATAAAATAGATATACAAACAATGACAACTATGCTTTTAGGATATAAAAGACCAGATTATTTATATAGAATAGGGAGAATAAAGTGTAGTAGTGATACAATTAATGATTTAGAGGATTCAATAGAAAAACAGGTACCGTATTTTTCGGACTATTTTTAAAATGACTTTGATTTTAAGAAAGTCATTTTTTTATTGGAAAAAATACAACACAGGGAACAGATTTGCCGCACAGGGACAATTATTACAAAAAAGAAATATTTTAATTAATTCTAATAAAAAAACTTTAAATTTACAATAAATATATATTCAGATATAGGAATAATTAATTATGAAAAACGTAGTCATTCTAGTAATATCGATTATTAATAAATATATATTCGTATAAACACCTACATGATAATGATTACTATTTATCGGATATATTGAATTGATAAAGGAAAATAGATATAATTATATCAAACTAATTGGAGGTAGCTATGGATTATAATTATGATATTGAACAAGATATGGGCAAATTAAGAGAGTATATTGACTATTTAAGAATAATCAAAGATGAACCTGGTGCGGTTATGCCTGCTTTACAAAGAGCACAACAAGACTACGGATTTATTCCTGAAGCCATTGTGGATATTATTGCTTTAGAATTAGGTATTCATACATCAGAAATATATGGAGTTGCAACTTTTTATTCCCAATTTAGATTTGAGCCAAAGGGAGAAATAGACATAGCAGTTTGTACAGGAACAGCTTGTTATGTAAAGGGAGCCAATGACATTTTAACAGAATTAACTAATTTACTAGGCATAAAAAATGGAGAAACAAGTAAGGATGGCAAATATTCCATTGAGGGAATTAGATGTATTGGAGCATGTGGTTTAGCACCAGTAATAAAGGTAAATGGTGATATTTATGGAAATGTTTCATCAAAAGATATTGATAAAATTTTAAAAAAATATAAATAAATACTATATAGGGGATTGATATGAAACCAATTAAAAACTATAAAGAATTACTTGATTTAAGCAGTACATATGAAGAATTATTACATAATAGATTAAATAAATCAGAAGGAATAAAGAAAGAAATTTTAATATGTGGAGGAACTGGCTGTACTTCATCAAAGAGTTTAGAACTATTAGATGAAATGAAAAAATTAATTGCAGAATATGGTTTAGAAGAAAAATGTTCAGCACATATTACCGGTTGTTTAGGTTTTTGTGAAAAGGGACCTATAGTTAAAATATTTCCAAAGGATACTTTTTATACTAAGGTACAACCAGAAGATGCTAGAGAAATAATTGAAACGGATATTATCAAAGATGAGTTAGTACATAGATTATTATATAAATTACCTGGAACAGAAGAAGAAATACCATCTCAAGATGATATACCTTTTTATAAAAAACAACTTAGAATTGCACTTAGGAATTGTGGAATTATAAATCCTGAAGTTATAGAAGAATATATTGGTTATGGAGGCTATTTAGCTTTAGGTAAATGTCTAGAAGAATATTCTAGAGAAGAAGTAATAGATATAATTAAAGATTCAGGTTTAAGAGGTAGAGGAGGCGGTGGTTTCCCAACTGGACTTAAATGGGAATTTACTAAAAACTCCCAGTCAGATGAAAAGTATGTAATTTGTAACGCTGACGAAGGGGACCCAGGAGCTTTTATGGATAGATCCATACTAGAAGGGGATCCACATTCAGTTATTGAAGCAATGGCTATAGCTGGTTATGTAATTGGAGCTAAGCAAGGTTATGTTTATATAAGAGCAGAATATCCTTTAGCTATTGAAAGACTAGGCAAAGCAATTAAACAGGCTAAAGAAATTGGAATATTAGGAGATAATATCTTAGGCACGGATTTTTCCTTTAATCTTAGTATGAAGTTTGGTGCAGGTGCCTTTGTTTGTGGTGAGGAAACTGCATTGATAAATTCAATTGAAGGTCAAAGAGGAGAGCCTAATCCAAAACCACCTTTCCCATCAACATCAGGTTTATATGGTAAACCTACCTTAATTAATAATGTTGAAACATATGCAAATATACCTGTTATTATTTCAAAGGGAGCAAAATGGTTTAATTCTGTTGGTACAGAAAAATCTAAAGGTACTAAGGTTTTTGCCTTAGCTGGTAAGGTTAATAACATTGGTTTAGTTGAAGTTCCTATGGGAACAACATTAAGAGAAATACTGTACGATATTGGTGGAGGCATTCAAAAAGGAAGGGAATTTAAGGCAGTACAAACCGGTGGTCCATCAGGAGGGTGTATAACTGCAGAAGATTTAGACACACCTATTGACTATGATTCATTAGTGGAAAAAGGATCAATGATGGGTTCAGGTGGAATGATTGTAATGGATGAAGACAACTGTATGGTTGACATTGCTAAATTCTATCTGGAATTTACCTTAGATGAATCCTGTGGTAAGTGTACTCCTTGTAGAATTGGAAACAAAAGGCTTTACGAAATTTTATGTAAAATATCAGATGGTAAAGCAACTGAAGAGGATTTAAAAAACCTAGAGGATTTATCAAATATCATTAAAGATACTTCCCTATGTGCATTAGGTCAATCTGCACCTAATCCGGTTTTATCTACTATAAAAAGCTTTAGAAAAGAATATGAAGAACATGTTTTAAATCATAAATGTCCAGCTAAAATTTGTACTAGTTTATTGGAATATAAAATTACAGATGATTGTATAGGATGTACTAAATGTGCAAAAATATGTCCAGCTCAATGTATTACAGGAGCTGTTAGAGAAGTTCATGTTATAGACAATTCAAAATGTATTAAATGTGGAGCATGTTTTAATGGTTGTCCAGTTCATGCCATAGTAAAGGAGTAATTATATTATGAAAATGGTAAATGTTATTATAAATGGTCATAGTATTGCAGTTGAAGAAGGTACAACAATTTTATCTGCAGCCAAAAGGCTTAAAATTAAAATACCTACTTTGTGTCATTTAAGTTTACATGAAATAGACTTAGAAAATAAAAGAGCTTCATGTAGAGTTTGTATGGTTGAAGTAGTAAATACGGGAAAATTAGTTGCAGCTTGTGCTACTCCGGTCTTTGAAGGTATGGAAATTAAAACTGAATCTGCAAGAGCAATACAAGCAAGAAGGGCAATTGTAGAATTATTATTATCAAATCACCCAACGGATTGTTTAGTATGTGCTAAAAATATGAACTGTGAATTACAAAAATTAGCATCTGATTTAGGTATAAGGAAAATTCACTATAAGGGTGAGAGAAGTAAGTATGCAATAGATGTAGATAGTCTGTCTATAATGAGGGATCCAAACAAATGTATTCTTTGTAAAAGATGTGAAACAGTTTGTAATAATACACAAACCGTTGGTGCATTAGCTACAATAGGTAGAGGTTTTAATACATATGTAGGATCAACTTTTGATAAGTCAATGTATAATACAACCTGTACTTTCTGTGGACAATGTGTTGCAGTATGTCCAACAGGAGCTTTAACTGAAATAAATAATATAGGAAAATTATGGAGATTATTACATGATGAAAGTAAACATGTAATAGTTCAAACTGCTCCAGCAATTAGAGTTGCTATAGGAGAGGAATTTGGATTTGAGCCAGGAACTGATTTAACAGGTAAAATGGTAACGGCTTTAAAAAATTTAGGTTTTGATAAAGTTTTTGACACAAATTTTGCAGCAGATTTAACAGTTATGGAAGAAGCAAATGAATTTGCCAATAGACTTCAAAATGGAGGGAAATTACCAATATTAACAAGTTGTTGTCCTTCATGGGTTAATTTTATGGAACAACAATTCTCAGATATGTTAGACATACCATCTTCCTGTAAGTCACCTCATGAAATGTTTGGAACAATAGCTAAAACCTATTATGCAGAAAAAATGAATATTAATCCAGATGATATTGTAGTAGTATCTGTTATGCCTTGTGTTGCTAAAAAATATGAGTCTGCAAGACCAGAACTTATGAATGAAGATAAAAAAGATGTAGATGTAGTAATAACTACTAGGGAATTAGCAATTATGATTAAGGAAGCTGGAATAAGCTTTGACTTATTAGAAGAAGCTGATTTTGATAATATAATGGGAGAATCATCAGGTGCAGGAGCTATATTTGGCTCAACTGGAGGAGTTATAGAAGCTACTGTTAGAACTGCTTACGAATGGTTAACAGGACAACCTTTAGGCTATATGGAGTTTACTGAACTAAGGGGAATTAAAGGTATTAAAACTACTGAAATAGATATAAATGGAAGACTAATAAGAATCGCAGTAGCAAATGGCTTAGGTAACACAAGAAGACTTTTAGAAAAAATTCGTAAAGGTGAGGAGCATTTTGATGCAATAGAAGTCATGGCTTGTCCTGGAGGATGTATAGGTGGAGCTGGTCAACCATATCATTATGGAGATTTAACTATATTAAGGAAAAGGGCAGAAGGAATATATAAGGTTGATAGGGATAAGACCATAAGAAAGGCACATGAAAATCCTATGATAAAGAAACTATATGATGAATTTTTAGAAAAACCAGGCTCAGAAAAGGCAGAAGAGCTACTTCATACATCATATAAACCTAGACCAAGATTATAATTTCTATTTGACAAAAAAAAGTCTAGTTGCTACAATGTTATTGTAATGATTACAAATTTAACATTACTATAACGAGGGGGTAATTATGAGTTTAAAGGGAACAAAAACAGCTAAGAATCTTATGATTTCATTTGCAGGAGAATCTCAAGCTAATATGAGATATACATACTATGCTTCTACAGCTAAAAAGGAAGGATATGTTCAAATATCTAATATATTTGAAGAAACTGCAAGAAATGAAAAAGAACATGCTAAAAGATTTTTTAAATTTTTAAATGAAGATTTAAAAGATGAAACTATTCAAGTAGATTGGAATTATCCAGTAGAATTAGGGACTACTGCAGAAAATTTACTGGCTGCAGCTAATGGAGAACATGAAGAGTTTGTAGAAATGTATCCAGGATTTGCAGACATAGCAGAAGAAGAAGGATTTAAAGAAATAGCTTATGTATGGAGAGAAATTGCAGAAGTAGAAGACAGACATGAAAGAAGATTCAGAAAATTACTTGCAAATATTGAAAATGATGAAGTTTTCAAAAAAGAAGAAGTAGTTGAATGGAAATGTAATAACTGCGGATATGTACATACAGGAAAAACTGCTCCTGTTAAATGTCCAGCATGTGATCATCCACAAGCTCATTTCGAAGTTTTTAAAGAAACTTATTAATAAGAATTAAATTAAAATCTTGGTAGTCTATACTATCAAGATTTTTAATTTTCTTAAACTTATAGAAAAAAATCTCGATTTATAGTATATAATAATAAATAGGATGAATTATTTTTTTAAAAATTAAA
>DUUN01000123.1 GCA_012841535.1 Gallicola sp.
CTCCACCAGCAAAAGAAACATTCCAAGCACCTTCACCAACTAAGTAGTTATGAACAATTACAGTAATTGTTACTTGCTTATCTAAATGTTGTTCTAATAAACTAACATTTGATGACGGAGAAACAATTATCCTTCTTCCTTGATCATCGCTTAATGTATACATTCTAGCTACATTTTGACCTAACATCGCATCGATTCGATAGATTCTAGCATAACTATTAACACGATCTGTGCTATCTAAACCAGCAATATCAGCAACTGTTCCATCAGTAACCTCAATTGGAGAAGTTAATCCACTATCAACTACTTCAATTGTTACATTTCTAACTTGGGGAAAGTTGTTAGCAACATTAAATTGACCAGTAACTTGAACTTTATCACCAACAACTACTTCTACTGATGATGCAGTTCCAGTTAAAACGAAAATACTACTATCATTTGCATCCGCAACATAAAAACCGTTATTTACAACACCAAAAACAACTCCTTCAATACTGATTTCATCATTGTTATTAGCATCTTGTAATACTGTTTTAATTGCAGTTGCAGTAAATTTATCATCTTTATCATTATCTTTATCCAAATCACAGCCAACTGCAACCAAAGCTACTAATGATAAAAACAATAAAGTCAAAAATCTTTTCATATAAACTTCCTTTCTTTAAAAATTATATGTTTTTAATTTTTATATTTTACAATTTACAATATTGATAAAATGAAAGCATCTCATAATGTATAATTTTGAGATGCTTTTTGTTATATTTAAATACCGTAGCTATTTTTAAATAGACCTAGAATTTAAAGCATCAAACTAGTTATTAATTCTTTCAAAAACAACGTGTTGTTGGTTATATGTCATACTGCCGTTATACCATTGTCTAAAGAATAGCATTGCCGGTTGTGTAACATAACCATCACGATAATGATCCCAACCATCACTTGAATCTGCAAAAACAATAACATCATCATATATATTGTCTGTTCCCATAGTATCAATACCAATTATAACTACCCAGTGTCCACCATGTGGGCGCCATGAAACTGGAATTGGAGTACCATTGCTAATATGTCCTTGAACAAACTCTACAAATCCTTCATAAGTCGGGAATAATTTTGAATCGACATTTACATATCTTTCTCTAGCAAATGATCCACCAGTCGCACTATAACCTAAGAATTTCAGTAAATTTCTAAGACCAGTCCAACCAACACCCGAACCACGGATTACAGAATTATTAATTCGCTCATAATTTTCAACTAAATATACTTCATTATAAATATTGGTATCTTCACCATAATAGTTTAATACTGAAAGAACTGATGAGATTCCACAAGAAGAAGCCATAGTTTGTTGGAATGCTCGATAATTAGGTAAAAGATATCTTGAGCCTTCGCTTGTCATATTATAATAATCAATAAATTTAAAGTATGTTGAATGTAATACGTCTAGCGCTTCATTAGCTGGAGCGGCAGCACCATATTTTTCGGCATCTGTAGTTCCACCAAACGACCCATCAGCATTTAAGATTAAATGTCTTTCAGGAACTGTTTGAACAATTTCTTTTTCATCTTCAAATCTCATGATGAATGGTGCAGTTTTTGGATGAACAACAACACAATCATATAAGTCTGTACTAGTTCCATCTAATTCTACATTTCTCCACCAACGGAAGAATCGTCCCGATGGAGAAATTTTATATCCATCTTGGTAATGATCTGCAATGTCATATGGATCTGCCATAATCAATGTACTATTTCTAGCATAATCCATTCCAACTCCATCATAACCAATGATTACATTCCATGAAAATGATCTTGTATCTTGATAACGAACCATCACATAACGGCCTTTTTTAAGTTGTTCTTCAATCCATATGTTAAAGTTGAAAATTTGTTCAGTTGATGTCGAACCTTGCGGACTATAAACTCCAGCTTCAGCTTCATAACCAATTTCTTTAAATAACTTAACTAGACCTTCTGCAGAAGTACCGTTTCCATAAACAGTAGTACTGTTTAAGTCTTCATACATATTTAGTAGTTCTAACTCTGTATATTCTTCATATACGTCTTCACCTAAATGATTTAAAATCATCAATGCTGTCGCTAAACCACTACTATCAGCCATACGTTGTTGATATGGAGCAAAATTAGTATAAATAGTGCGCTCAGTTGTAGAAGTCATATTGTAGAAATCATTTACTGCATAATATTCTGATTCTAGAATATCAAACTCACCATTTAAAGGAGCACCTGGTCCGTATAATGCTGTGTCAATTGAGCCCCCATAATTTCCATTTTCATCTAAGATAAGATGTTTTTCAACAGGTTCAAATGGTACTGGAGTATCTACATCAGGATTTTTTCCATCATTACCTTTATCGTCGATCTCAGCATCGTTACAACCTGCTAATGTAAATAATACTATAAACAAACACAATATTGAAAATATTCTCTTCATGAAACCTCCACCTCTATGCTTATTCTGCATTTACTATCCATGAAGGATCTAAAATATTGAAAACATGATAATAGTTATTTCCACCAACAAATATTGCATACATTGTATGAGTACTTATTGCTGGAGTAGTATAATTAATCTCTTCAGCAGGAGCCACAAATAAAGATCCAATATCTAGGTTGGTATAATAATTAAATGTTGGAAGGTGAATTACTGGGCTTGCCGATTGACCATCAACAGAAATTCTTTGTTCTGCCAAATTAGAAATATTTTCATCTAAGAAAAATCTCATATATCCCGTTCCATATGGAACTCCTCTAATTGGTCCTTCAATTTTTACAATTGAATAGAATCTATTAGGATTTTGAATAAAGTTTACTAAATCATCTTGTGTCGTAATTGTTGTAATATCTAACTCTAACGCAAGTAAGTCTTCAACCTTAACATTTAATTCATTACCAGTAGAAACTACTAAGATATTTTCTTTAAAATTACTAGCTGAACTACCTACGGCATTACCTCGTTTTTTACCAACATTAACACCCGTATCCTGTATTGCAACTTGCATTCTAACAATTACTTCGTCTCCCTCAGAAACATAATCTGCATCTAATGCTGGTGCTGAAGTACTACCTGCTACACCCGAGTTTGAAATACCAACAATTTCTCCTGTAGTAATATCCATTAATAATAATTCAATAAAAGCGGCTGAACTTGCAGGACCAACAATAATTCCATGCACATCATAAGCTTCACCAGCTTCTTTTGTTAAGAATTCAGAAACAGAAATTGCGGTGCTTTGAACTTCAACTGTTAAATCAAAATGTTTATCTAAGAATGATATTCTAACAGTATTATCCCCGAGTTTCCAACCATCCTCCAATGTAACCATTGTTTCATTAATACTAATAACATTGGTAGTTCCATCTTTAAAATGAACTGTTAAGCCCATTTCTACCAATTGAGCTAAGACTTCTTCAAACATAGCATCACGATGATTAAATACTGCTTTATTAAGAGTACCATTTAATACTAATGATTCTGCTTCTTTATCAATAACTTCAACTACAAATGTAAATTCAAATCCTTCATATGACCCTTTAACAGTATATTCTCCCGGAACATTCATATTTGGAAGGGTAGTTTCATCTAACATAGCTAGAGTTAAATCTTCTTCAAAATCTGGACCAAAATCATATTTAACAACAACTTTTCCACCTGTTAAGTCTAATTCACTTAAGATTGGGTAAATCAATGTTGTTGGTTCAACAAGTTTTGTTTCAACTTCTTGTGGTTCAACATCTTTAACATCATTTTCATTTAAAATAATAAACTGATGATAATAAGTGTTTCCACCCATAAACATTGCGTAAATTTCTTTTTGTGTCTTAGCAGGATTCGCAAATGTTGGTGCGTACCCCTCATCTTTACCGAATAATAATTCTACAGCTCTTTTACCTGTTGTATAATAGTTATTAGAGTCAATAAATACTGGTGATACATTATCAATTCGTTGTGCAGATAAAGATTTAATTGAATCATCAAAGAAGAATCGATATGCTTGTGCTCCACCATAATAAGCATAATACATTTGTCCATAAAATCTTACTACTTGATAAAAATTATTTACACGATTATTATGTGATAAGAAATCAACTAAATCTTCTTGACTACTAATCGTAATTGCATTAGCTTTATTATATTCATGTTGATGACCTTTTGAAACAACTGCTGTTGAATGAACTCCACCACCAACATAATCTGCATATAATTTTGTAGAATCTGAAAGCTCTACTCTTTCATTTGCACGAACTAATTTAACTGGAATTCTAATTAAGTCACCAATTTCTAATCCATTTGTATCTAAATCATATGATGTAACACCACCTGAAGCTGCTAATTTAGCTACACCAATATATTCACCAGAGTCTTTATCCCATAAAATATACTCTAAACGGCTCATCGTTGTTCCGATTGCAACAATAATTCCCTCAACATAATGAACTTCATTATCTATCTCTTTAGTTTTTAACTCACTAATTGAAATATAATTATCATCAATTGGAATAGATAATTCATCAGTATATGTTTTATTATTAAACTCAAGCTCAACGTCGACTACTAAGTTTTCGCCCTCAATGCGGAATTCTTTAATATCTTCTCTTGTAACATATGTCCAAGCACTATAAGTTTCGTTATTGAAAACTCCTCGATATTTTACAAAATCCGAAAAATCCATTGTTCTTTGATAAGTTGTTCCCTCATCTACTGCAAACTCAACATCTACTAATGATGGCAACTCAACAGTAATATCGACTGTTGCTGTGAAACCCTCATATGTAATTGTTACTTTAGTGTCTTTTGCAGTTAATGAACCTGTTTTGTCAATTTCATAATCTGTGATTGCTTCTTTCGAATCATCTTCCATTACTTTACTGACTACCATCCCTGTTGGATCAAATTCATCACCAACAATGTAAGTAACTTTACTAGGATTTGAAGTAATTTCAATTCCTACTACTTCAAGTTTAGAATCATCCTTACATGCTGTCAATGTTAACAATGCTATTAACATAAAAAGAAATGCCAATAATCTAAATTTGTTTTGTCTCATAATCTCTCTCAATAGTATAACTATAGCCTAAAAGTTATACTTTCCTCCTTTCTAAAAGTTATTTGTATAAAACACTACATGGCATATTTTATTAACACTCGCTTATTTTCTAAAATAATAGAAAATTCGCTAATTGTTACCAAAAAAAGAAAATATTTAAGCGTGAAAACATTGTATCTAGAGCTAGATATAATACTATATATATTTAAATCACTAAATCTTAAAAAATCACAAAAA
>DUUN01000304.1 GCA_012841535.1 Gallicola sp.
AAAAATGGCTCTTTTGCAAAACAGGATTGATGTGTTGGCTTGTGCGGTTTTGCAAATGTGCCATTTGTGGGCTGGCAAAAAACAAAAAATGCGGGTCGGCAAAAAATAAAACTTTATCGGGTCGGCTGGTGTGGTCGGCAGTCATTCCGTTTTGATTTTCTTCTTTGTCTTTGTATGTCGTCTTGTCAATTTTCATGTCGCTGTCTTTTTTCTCAGGCTTGCTTGTAACGGTTGGCAATAAGAAACGTAGGGCATTTCAAAGCTCCTACCTATCAAGTTACCAAGCCTTTTATTAAATGTTATGTCGTTAAAATTTAGCACTTCCCGCCCTATGTTTTTTATTGCGTGTTACCGCCTGGTTTTTAATCATTTTAGTCATTCTCAAAGTCCGAAACTGCCTTAATGAAATTATAACATTTTTCATCTTTGATTTTTAATTCATTGTCAATCGCTTTTTCAATATATTCCCAATATGACACGTAATCAGGATTGAAAAAATATTTAATAACATCGTCTTCATATAACGATGGATAATTTAAGTAATCTTCTACTACGCTTGGAACTAACAAATCATCTTCTGATATATTGTTGTTATTTACTCTTATTTTGCTGACTTCAAATGTTATATCATAGTCGCGCTTAAACTCTGCTGTTGACATATATTTTAGTTTTTTTTCAAGAGTATAATTTACTTCCCAATAGCGAACAACAGATTTTGAAAATGGAGATGTCGTTATGCAAGAACCTCTATTATCATCAAGTATACTTGAATATATACTTTCTGATTCATCAGAAAGTAATTTGCTTTTTATTTTATATGTGAAACTAATTTGCTGGATTGTGCCCTTTAATGGTGTTAGTTTTAAAGCAAGATTTACATTTTTAACATCATTATTGTATGAGTAATAATCTTTATCAATATGGTCAAATTCAATATCAACATAACTCATCAAAGAATTCTCGTCTAAATAATTTTGCCAATAATTTTTTATGGAATCCAGTTTGTGTTCGTAATCACCAAACTTATTATTCCATTCTTCTGTGCTTTTTTCAATAATGGGTTTAGTGAATGTTGTATCACTTCTATATTCAATATAATCTCGCAGTTGATTGTATGAAATATCACCGTATTTAACTTGATTAATGTCCTCAGCAAAAAAGGATTGCCTAAAATTTTGAATTCCTTCATAAAACTCAATAAAAGAAGTGTCTTTCTCAGATACAGAGCGAAGTTCCTCTACTGTTAAAGGTTCTACGATTGGTTTGTCCAATGGGCTGCTGCAACTTGCAAGCAATAAAGTAATTGTAATTAAGTAAAATAAATTTTTCATATTAATAGCAATTATAGGGTTTCAAATTCAGTAGTTAATAGAACATCCTCTTCTATATGTTTTTCATCTAAAACATATTGATGTTTAATCACATAATAAATCACTGGAGAATCAGTATTTTCAATCAACGATTCCCAAATACTAATTTTATTTTTAACTCTGTCGATTTCTTCCAGTTTTAATTTTAATTTTTCTTCTTGTTCATCAATCATTTCCTGCCAATCTTCTATTAAATTGTCGTAAGTGGATGCAAGATGCCAAACGGTATTTTGTTTTTGTATTTTACACTGCTCTCTTTCTCCAATGTACTTGTTTAACATTACGCTATCCATTTTCATCATTTCTTTTTGTACTTGGATTGAAACATTACCATTTTTTATAGAATCTTCAAGATTTGTCCTTAAAATGGTCTCAACGATTTTGTATTCAGTCAATTTGTATTTTGTTCCATTCTCCAAAGCATTTTCTTTTAATGCTTTTTTTATGTTTCTGTCCTCAGAATCACAAGATGCAAGTCCACAAAATATTAATAAAAGAAATGCAACACTTATTAGAAGGTTAGTTTTCTTCATAATCTTATTTTTTGTTTTATATTTTCGAATTAGTCGAATTGTCAATGTTAAAATTCATTCCAGTTAAATTTGCTTGTGTCCGTCCTTTAAACTTGGCGGTAACACCCAAATAACCCTATTGGGTTTATTTCCGCTTTAACTATACCCCAAGCAACCCCATAAAAGCAACTGCAATACTCGATCAAAAACCAAAGATATTCCAATCAAAAAAAACCGTTCCGTGTTATTTATGGTACCCATTATC
>DUUN01000217.1 GCA_012841535.1 Gallicola sp.
AATGTAACCTAATTAGAAATAACCAGTCATAAAATGCTGTATCCAACTCATAACCATATTTAATTAAAGTCACAGCTATATCCTTTTTTAACCAGTCGTAAACGCTGTAAGGAGAATATAAACTAGTCTGTGATATCATCATAAGTTTATTATAGTGGACAATCACTTATAAATAAAAATAACATGTAAATTGTCTTACATGTATATATTAGGCAGAATATGCCTTCGAACTTTATTGCAAAGAAAAAAGCTACTACTGAAATGGAAATAGCGGGCATAATATTTAGAACAATCACTATTGATAAAAATGGTAGACCAACTGAAGCAATGCCATTTAAGTCTTTTGAATTCGAAGAGCTTATTAGTACTCCATGGGAGGAATCGTCAATTCGAGAAGATTTCGTCGATTTGAAACTAATGCTTTTTGTGTTCAAAGAGATTGATGGAGTTATAAGTTTTGATAGGATTGTTTTTTGGAACGCTCCAAACAAAGTAGTTGATGGAACGATAAAAGATATGCATGAAGAATGTGCCGATTTAGTTAGAAGAGGTGAAGCATTCTATTTTGACTCTAAGGGTAAAATTAAAAATAAGTTTCCAAAAGAAAATAGAAATACTAATCATGTTTGTCACGTTAGACCACATGCAAGAGTTGGATTGGATCATTATGTTCTTCCTGTTGCGGATAAACAAACAGGAATTACTTCATACACAAAGCAAAGTTTTTGGTTTAATAAAGACTTTATTGAGAAAATTATAAAGGAATAGAGTAGAAGAGGTGAATATATGGAAGAATCATTATTTGGCGTGACAACATTAGATGGAAAAGATTATACATTTAGATTAGAAAAGGGGATTCTATATATTAATTTTGGAAACGATTATCACGAATATATGTTTCAAAATACAAGAGAATTGCCTTGGGACTATATAGATGGTGTGATAGATAGAACAGCAAAAGTAGTGAGATTCCTAATATCTAAAACTGGATATGGTTCAAGTATGAAAAGTTCATTTTTTAGCTCCTTCTCAATTTCTGTTTTAGTAAAGAGCTATTTGCTATTAAAAGAGCCTTTGCATGTTGGAAATAAAACTAGGGTAATCTTATCTAACAACAAGTTTTCAAAATGGCTTTCATTGTATCAAAGATTTAATCTGAAACCTTACAATAAAGACGAGGATTCTTGGAAAGTCGATTCCAGTGTTGATCTACGCACAACAAAAATGGTTGGTAACTTTTCATATAAAGATAAAAGTGTAGAAGTTAATCCATCTGTTGCATGTAAATCTTCAATTGATTATGCAAATTTTACATCTGAACTTTGTTTCACTATTATTGGAATTATAGATATTAATTTTCTAACAGATTTTATAGTCGATTTGAAAACACTGATTTCATTTGCTTTTTATAGACAAAATGTGGAATTTGGTGACATTAGAATTTGTGTAGAGTATGGCGATAATAATTATCATGATGTTGGTTCCTTCTATATACCTGGTTTATTTGAAAAAGAAATGGAAAAACCTGAAATTAATAGTTTTATAGATTATGGTTTTATACCGTGGAACATTTTTTATAATAAAATTGGGAAGATAGTTGAAGCAATAGAACAAAACGAATTATACGTATATAATTTGCCTGAAAACAAGAAATATCAAAAATATATTTCTATAGTAAGTATACCTAAAGATGCTTCCGCATTTGAATTTGAGTTTTATAGATTGTATCCAGATTATGTTTCTATGAAAAAAAATAATGATGCATATAAAAAATATGAAGAAGAGATAATCAAGATTAGAGATACTAGTGAAAAAGAAGTTGCTAAAATTTGTAATGACCAGCTAGCAATTTTATTTAATCCATCTTTGAAAGAAAGAATAGAATATGCATTCGACCAATTTGAGTATTTATTGAAGGATATATATGAAAAGGTATTTGATACATGCGATAAAAAACAAATAGCTAAAGTAATTAGAGATGCTAGAAATGATGTTGATCATGGCAGTTTGAAGACAAAAATAGATGTTAATGTTGCCAACGCATATTATTGCATTAGGATATTAATATTAGCTATGACTTTAAAAAGGTTTGGCTTTTCTGATGAAGAAATAAAAAAATCTATTATTATGGTATTTGAAATAAGAATTTAGGGATAATGCATAAGTAAAAAAATATTATCT
>DUUN01000357.1 GCA_012841535.1 Gallicola sp.
AAGCAATTTAGAATATATATCATAAATCTTTTCACTACCAAAATTTCTCTCAACAATATTTGGAATTATCATTTTCTCTCCTATATCTATTGTAAAGAAAAGAGAGTAAAAATATACATAATAAAAGGTGACAAAATTTATATAAGATAAATTTTAAAAAAATACTTGTTTCATTCAAATGAAAAAACTTATTAAAATTAAAAGTAATTTCATTAACAAAATAAGTGATAAATTCAAATAATTTTATAAACACAATGCTCTTACAGATAGTTATAAAATATATAAAGTAAATCGATATGACATAAAAAGAAAATAGCATTTGAAAAAATTTAAAAAATATTATGTCTGTGAACTTGGAATTCGTAATATTTACATGGAAATAAAAAAATAAAGTGACAAATATTAAAATAGTGTATATATCTAGAGCTGACAGCCTATTGGTGCGCCAGTATTTTTTTGGAGTTCTAGCAGATCAAACTAAAAAAATTAAAAATAGAGGACTTATTTAAAGCTTTTAATAATTTATTCAATATGAACGAAATATAAAGTTACTATTCACAGCCGAAATTAAAAATTAAGGTAAAATAACTAGATTTATATTACAAAAAAACGCAACTTTACTGTCAAGTTGCGTTTTTTAAAATGGCTAGGCAAACATTAAAATGTAAAAAAAGTTTTTAAGACACTCTTAAAATGATGTCCAAAGATCAATTGGTTATTTACACTTTTTGTTTTTGTCACTTCCTAATGAAAGCCTTTTATAATCGATATAAGAGAGCTTTACACTTCTTAAAATTTCTTTCGAAATAATACGTTTTTCCTTTGATTTTACTACTTTAATTTGAGATAATTAAGATAGAAAAGAAGTGGATTTATGAATGCTAAAGATCTTGAAAAACAATTTAATTTTCGTAATTTATTACATGAGTTAAAAACTTTAAAAGATAAAAATTACCACTTAACTTTGAATTACAATAATTTAATAAATAAACAAGATAATATTATTGATAAAAAAGTTAGAGATAAAACTAAAGAAATAACACAAAAACACAAAGTTGAAATCAAAGATATAGAAGAAAAATTCAGAAATGAAATATCAGAAAAAGATAACCAAATTGAAGTTCTTAAAAGAGAAGTGGCAAGGCTTACTTCAAGATTAGACAATGACGCTTCAAATAGCGGGATCCCTACTTCTAAAACTGCAATTGGTAAAAAGAAATATATTCCAAATAGTCGAGAAAAAACTAATCTCAAAGTTGGCGGACAAAAAGGACATAAAAAATCTAAACTAAATAAATTTAAAGATGAAGAAATAACTGAAATTGTTGAAGTTACTCCTGAAGAGTGCCCTAACTGCAAAAGCAGTGACATTACTTTACTAGGAACTAATAAAACCAAAGATGAAACAGACTATGATGTTAAAGTAATTAAAAGAAGATACCAATTTAATGACTGTAAGTGTAATGGTTGCAATAATTCTTTTCGTTCTAAAATTCCAAAAGAGTTAAAGGAGGATAACCAATATGGAACTACAGTTCAATCATTAGCTGTAAGTTTAACAAATGAAATTTATACTCCATTTAACAAGACTGTGAAATTAATTTCAGGGATTACAAATGATGAAATTAATTTAAGTGAGGGTTTTGTTGTTAAATTACAAAAACGGGCTAGCGGTAATCTAGATAAGTTTATTGGAGACTGTAAATTTAATCTAACCCAGGCTGATGTATACGGATGGGATGATGCTGGAATAACTGTTAATCAAAAACAAGCTTACTTAAGAATATATGCAACTGAAAAAATATCTTACTTAGTGGCTCACGAACGAAAGAATAAGGAGAGTTTAGACAAAGATGGAATATTAATTAATACATCTGAAAAGACAACAGTTATGCATGATCATCTTCTTCATAATTACAACAGTAAATATCGCTTTAAAAATGTTGAGTGTTTGATTCATTTGATAAGAAGGTTGAAAAAAAGTCATGAAGAAACAAAACACAAATGGCAACTCGATCTTAAAGAGTTATTATCAAATGCTAATAAAGAGCGAAATTCATTACT
>DUUN01000090.1 GCA_012841535.1 Gallicola sp.
AAGACAAGTCGTATATGACTTGTCTAATAAAATAATAATTATTTGTTAACTGCTTCTTTTAATGATTTTCCAGCTTTAAATACTGGTGCGTTTGATGCAGGTATTTGTATTTTTTGTTCAGGATTTCTTGGATTTCTTCCTTCTCTAGCTTTTCTTGCTCTTGATTCAAAAGTACCAAATCCAACTAATTGTACTTTATCTCCTGCTGCTAAAGTTTCTGTTACAGTTTCTATAAAAGCATTTAATGCTCTTTCTGACTCAACTTTAGTAAGATTACTCTTTTCTGACATTTTACTTAATAATTCTGATTTATTCATTATTTTATTATCCTCCTAATATGGTAAAAATTGAACACATGCCGCATCCATGATATTGATTATATCTAACTTATATTAAAGTTTCAAGGTTTTATTCTATTTTTAGCTAAATTATTCCCAATAAATATAATTATGTTAAATTTTATTCAGATTTTTCTGTATTTTCTGTTGCTTCCGTTTCTTCTACAGCTTCTGTTGAAGGTTCTTCTGTAGCTTCTGTTGCATTTGTACCTTCTTTTGCTTCTGTTGCTTCTTCCTTTTTCTTAGCTTTTTCTTCTGCTTCTTTTTCTTGTTCCTCAGTTATTTTATTAAAGTCAAAAGATTTTAAAGCCTTTTCTATATCATCTACTTCTTTACCATCTTGATTATAATATTTTATTTTTAATGATTTTTCTTCTTTTTCTATTTCTTCATTTATTTTTTCATTTAATAGATTTGTAGATATTTGTTCTTTTACATTTTTTAAATAATCTTCACTTGCTTCTGAAATTTTATTAGCTTTAGCATTTAATCTTATTATATGATAGCCAAATTCTGTTTCAACTAACTCTGAACTTGTTGTTTCTGGCTCCATTTCCTTTACAGCTTCTGTAAATGTTTCTACCATTGCATCTTCTCCAAAATCACCTAATGGTTGTGCAAGTAAAGCTGTATTTCCTACTGTTTTTGCAATTTCATTTTCTTCATCTTCAGATGTACTTTCCATTGATGCATCATTTTTATTTTTAATTTCGTCAAATTTATCTTGGAAGGAAACCTCTCCTGATTTAATTTGCTCTAAAACAGCTTGAGCTTCTTCCTTTATTTTAGCTATTTCAGCTTCATCTGTTATAGTTTCATTTGCTTCATCTTTTGTTGAATATAAAATATGGTCTGCATTATAAACCGGTAGGTAATTATCCTCTTCTTCTTCTAATTTCTTATCTATTTCTTTATCTGAAGGAGTTAATTCCTCTTCTAGTTTTTCCTGTAATTTAGAAAATGTCATTTGAATATTAAAATATTCTCTCATTTCTTCTCTAAATTCTTCTTCTGTCATTCCTTGAGCTTTTAACATTTCATTAACTGCTTCTTTTCCACCAGCTTGCTCTACTTGATCATCAATAGCTTTTTCAACTTCCTCATCTTCTATCTTAACCTTTTTACTTTCAGCAAGTTTTAAAGCTGTTTCGTTAAAAATCAATCCTTCTAATATTTCTTTTCTTTGATTTAGTGCTGCTTCCTTACCTTCTTCTGTACTTTCATCAAAAGGATTTACACCTGTGTACATCATTTGTTGGGCTGCTGCACTTTGAAAATTTGTATTAACTTCTTCTGCAGTTATATACTTATCTCCTACTTTCGCTATAGCATTTTTAGGTTTGGAACCACCACAACCAGTTAAAATTAATGAAAGTGTCATTACCCCTGCTGCAATTTTTATTATCTTATTTTTCAAAAATATCCTCCTAATTTTTCTCATTATTTATTTTAAAAGTCATTATAACTTTTAATAACTCGATTATATTTTTTAAATTATTATCTTTAAACTCTATAGATATTATAGGTTTATCTGATAGGTCAAAGTTCATTTCCCCTTTGTAGTTTTCACTTATAAATTCTAATTCCTTTAAATCCAATTCTTTTTTGTCGCTATATATTATTTCTATCTTACCTGCTTTTTCAAAAAGTCTTTCAAAGCCACATTTTGAAGCATAGGACTTCATTAATGAAATATCCATTATATTCTGTACCATTTTTGGTATATCACCAAACCTATCTATAAGTTCTTCAACAATTTCATCATAGTCCTCTTCTGTATTAATTGATGCGATTTTTTTATACATATCAATTTTTTCATTTGAATCTTCAATATAGCTAGATGGAATATAGGCATCTATTTTTATATCTATTTCTACTTCTGAAGCCTTTACTTTTGGAGCTTCTCCTCTAATTTCACCTAGAGTTTCCTCTAATAGTTTAACATATAAATCATAACCTACTGCAGAAATATGACCACTTTGAACTTCCCCTAAAATATTACCTGCTCCTCGAAGCTCTAAATCCCTCATTGCTATTTTATATCCTGAACCAAATTCTGTAAAATCTTTTATTGCCATAAGTCTTTTCTCAGAAATTTCAGTTAAGGATTTGTTTTGTTCATAAGTAAAATATGCATAGGAGGTTCTATCTCCCCTACCTATTCTACCCTTTAGCTGATAAAGTTGAGAAAGTCCCATTTTATCTGCATCATAAACTATCATAGTATTTACATTTGCAATATCAAGGCCTGTTTCTATAATTGTTGTACAAAGTAAAATATCATATTCCCCATCGCCAAAGTCCAACATTACATTTTCCAATTCCCTTTCAGACATTCTTCCATGGGCAATTGCAATTTTTGCATCTGGTACTAAGTCTAGAAGTTTAAACCTTACTTCATCAATATCGTGTATTTTGTTATATACAAAATATATTTGCCCCCCTCGAAGCATTTCCCTATTTATAGCATCTTTTATAATTTGAGGATTAAACTCTATTACATAGGTATTTATAGGAAATCTTTCTTCTGGAGGTTCGTCTAAGGTAGACATATCTCTAATTCCTACTAAGCCCATTTGTAGAGTTCTTGGAATTGGTGTTGCTGATAAAGTAAGAACGTCTATATTCTTCTTTAAGTCCTTTAATTTTTCTTTATGCCTTACTCCAAAACGCTGTTCCTCGTCAATTATAAGCAAACCTAAATCTTTAAAAACCAAATCCTTTGACAATATTTTATGTGTTCCTACAACAATATCTATTAAACCTCTATTTAAATCCTTTAGGATTTGTTTTTGTTCCTTTGCTGTTCTAAACCTTGAAAGCATCTCTACCTTCATAGGATAGTCCTTAAAACGGTCTAAAATTGTATTGTAGTGTTGTTGGGCTAAAATAGTTGTTGGAACTAAAACCGCTACTTGTTTTCCATCCATTATAGCTTTAAATGCTGCTCTAATAGCAACTTCTGTCTTACCATAACCAACGTCACCACAAAGAAGCCTGTCCATTGGTTTGTCCGACTCCATATCCTTTTTAATTTCCTCAATACTTCTAATTTGACTAGGGGTTTCCTCGTATATAAAAGAACTTTCAAATTCTTTTTGCCATTCAGTATCTTTTGAAAAACTAAATCCTTTTATTTTAGATCTTTCTGCATAAAGTTCTATTAAGTCCTCAGCTATAACCTCTACAGATTTTTTGGCTTTCTGTTTAGCTTTTTGCCATTCAATACCACTTAATTTGTTAAGCTTAGGCTTAACAGCTTCTCCACCAATATATTTTTGTACCAAATTCATCTGATCTGTAGGTATAAATAGCTTGTCATTGCCTCTATACTGAATAATAATATAGTCTTTTTTTATTCCTTGAACTTCTATTTGTTCAATTCCTTTATATTGACCAACTCCGTGATTTTCATGAACTACAAAATCATCAATTACCAAATCGGAATAATTTATTATATCCTTTGCAGTTTTTTTCTTAACTCGTTTTTTAGTAAATTGTTTGGCTTTTCCATAAATTTCTTTATGGGTCAAAAACAAATATTTAATATTTCTATATTCAAATCCAGAAGGTAATGAACTACCAGAAATAAATACTTGTCCTGTTTTTATTTCATAATCGAAGCCATCTGTAATAACGGAATTTATTCCTTCTGATTCAAATAAGTCCTTTAAAAACTTTGCCTTTTCCTTTGAATCGGCAAATACTACTATTTTATAACCATTATATATATTGTTTTCTATATATTCCGTTAGGACAGTTAAATTTCTATTGAAATTAGGAGCTTCCATTGACTCTATTTTTATTTCTATTTTTGGATTTAATAGCCTTGTTTTTTTCATTAAGGAAGTGGAGTTAATTACTGTAAAAGGCTCTAGCCTCTCTAAAATACTTTTAAAGGGTAAAAGTATTTTTTCATGTCTTTCAAAAGCCTCTCCCTTTTCTTCCTTATATGCCAAATCCTCTGCAGCCATCATTGATATTTCACTGTTTCTATCGTAGATTTTGGCTATATCGTCTATGAAAACAATAGAATCCTTGTCTAAATAATCTGTTAAAAGACTAAAGTCTCCCTTTCCTAAATAAGGGGAAACTAAATCCATATTGGAAATAAATAAATTATTTTCTAAATATTCCAATATGCCAGAAAATTTATTAAGTAAATTTTCCTTATCTATTCCATAAAGTACCCTATCTTCTGCCTTATCTAAATCTTTACAAAGACCATCAATAATTTTCTTTCTTTGTTTATCATTTAATATTAACTCCCTTGAAGGAGGTATGGAAAAATCTTGAATATTTTCAATAGAGCGCTGTGTTGCTATGTCAAATAATCTCATAGAATCTATTTCATCATCAAATAACTCTATTCTTACAGGATTGTCCATTTGTATAGGATAAACATCTAAAATACCACCTCTAATGGCAAATTGACCCTTTCCCTCTATCATACTTACTCTCTCATATTGTAAGTATGTTAATGTCTCTGTAATTTCTTCAAGATTTATTAAATCATCAATATTTATTTTCAAACTTAATTTTTTAAAATTGGTTTTACTGGTAATTCTTCTTTGTAATGCATTAGAGCTAGCAACAGTTATAAATTTTTCCTTATTAAATAATCTATTTATAACCTTTAAACGACTATCTTCGTTATTTTTTTCCAAACTGCTAATATTATAATAATTTATTTCACTACTTGGAAATATCTCAACTATTTCCTTATTATAGGCTAGTATATTTTCATATAATTTCCTTGCAGCTGTATCATCCTCTGTAATAACTAAGATATTTCTTTTTTCATTATTGTATAGAGAATATAAAAAATGTCCTAGACTGTCTTTTATTAAGCCATGCATGTAAATTGAATTTACATTATTATCTATTGCCTTTTTTAAATCCTTATAACCTTGCAGGTTTTTTATTGGGTCTGTTACGTAGTTCATTCTACACCTCCTTCCTTAATTGGAACTTAAACAAGCCCAGATTTCTCTGGGCTAGAAGAATTAATTTAATTCTAAATGACTCTTGCCATTAAATCTATTCATTGCTTCTTCTATGTTACTTCCAATTATTAGTTCAGTAGCTTTTACTGAATCATCTATTTCTTTCTCTAAAACTATAATTTCATCTTTAGTAAAATTACTTAAAACAAAATCCGCTAAACTCATTTGTGGTATTTTTTCTCCGACAGATATTTTCACCCTTGGAAAATTGTCGCTTTTTAAATGGTAGATTATAGATTTTAAACCATTATGGGTACCAGCTGAGCCTTTTTTCTTAATTCTTATTGTTCCAAAAGGTATGTCTATATCATCACAAATTACAATAATATCATCTACTGGAATATTATAATAATTAGAACATTCCATAACTGCAATTCCTGAATTATTCATATAGGTTACCGGCTTCATAAGAATTACTTTTTCCGAATTAATTCTTCCCTCACCATAAAGTGAATGAAATTTTGTTTTATTTATACTAATGTTATTTTCTTCTGCTAATTTATCAATAGCCATAAAGCCTACATTATGTCGATTTCCCTCATATTTTTTACCAGGGTTTCCTAATCCAACTATTAATTTCAAAATATCTACTTCCTACTATCCCTTTCTTCTTTTCTTTTCACCCATCCAGATATATTTCTTTGCTCTGCTCTTTCAACAGAAAGTTCTCCTTCTCCTACATCCTTTGTAATTGTAGAGCCAGCTGCTATATATCCTTTATTTCCAACACTTATAGGGGCTACTAAGTTTACATTACTTCCAATAAAAGCATTATCCCCTATTGTTGTTCTATGTTTAAGTTTTCCATCATAGTTTGCAAATATAACTCCACAGGCAATATTTACATCCTTTCCTATATCTCCATCGCCTATATAAGCTAAATGTCCAGCCTTAGTTCCATTATCTATATTGGAATTTTTTACTTCAACAAAATTTCCTATGTGGATATTTTTACCTAATTTAGAATTTGGTCTTAAATGTGCATAAGGCCCAACATCTGTACCATCACCTATTTCACTATTTTCAATAGTAGATGATTTTATTGTAACATTATTTCCTATTTTAGAATTATCGATTACAGTGTCCCCATGAATTAAGCAATCTTCTCCAATTATAGTATTGCCGGTAATTCTAACACCAGATCTAATTTCAGAGTCCTTACCAATTATTACAGAATCCTCAATAAAAATATTGCCAGGGTTTTCCATAATAACTCCATTTAGCATATGGTAGGAATTTATTCTCTTTCTTAATACTTCCTGTGCAATTGAAAGTTGTAATTTTGAATTAATTCCATAAACTTCCTCTACATCATCTATAAGAAAAGTTGAAATCTTATCTCCTCTTTCTCTTATAATTTCAAAAATATCCGTTAAATACATTTCCCCTTGAATATTATCTTGATCTAATTTACCGATGCTGTCTTTTAAAGCTTTGCCATTAATTACAATAAAACCCGAATTAAATTCTTTTATTTTAAGCTCTTCTTTAGTACAATCCTTATGCTCGACGATTTTTATTAAATTGCCTTCATTGTCCTTGATAATTCTACCATATCCTGTTGGATCTTCAATGTTTGCTGTTAAAACCGTAGCAACGTTATTGTTTTTAATATGAAAATCCATAAAATCCTTTAGGGTTTGTCCTTTTATTAGGGGAGTATCTCCCGTTAAAATAAGAACATTATCCCTGTCATCTATTTCTTCTAGTGCAAGGCTAACAGCATATCCTGTTCCATAAGGATATTCCTTTCCAATTTTTTGTTCCTTTATAACAATATCTTTATCCGATAAAATATTTTTTAAATCATTTTTATTTTTACCTGCAATAATAATTTTTTTACCAACATTAACACTATCACTTGCATCAAGTACATATTCAATCATAGGTTTATTTAATAATTTATGTAGAACTTTAGAATTCTTCGATTTCATTCTAGTTCCTTCACCTGCTGCAAGAATTATACAAATATTCATTTTCTCCTCCATATTAGTAAGAATTATACTACTTCTATATTATATTAAAAACAGTTTTAAAGTCTATCTTTTTTCATTTCTTAGTTGTTTTGTAGTAATTAACATTGCATGATATAATAACTATGTTTAGGAGGCTTTCTATGTTTAATTTTAATTTATACGATAAAAATATAAAAAAAGTTCACTTTATTGGAATAGGTGGAGTAAGTATGAGTGGAATTGCCGAACTACTTAAATTCCACGACTTTGAAGTATCCGGTTCCGATAGAGATGATTCAGATACATTAGAACATTTAAGAGGATTAGGAATAAAAGTCATAATAGGACAAAAAAAAGAAAATATTAACAACCCGGACTTAATTATATATACTGATGCTATTCTTCCAGACAATGAAGAATTAATTGCTGCAAAAAACACAGGAGTTCCATGTGTATCTAGAGGAGTGTTCCTAGGGGCACTTATGAGAAATTACAAATACTCAATAGGTGTATCAGGCTCCCATGGAAAATCTACAACAACAAGTATGATTTCAAAAATTCTTATAAATTCCGAAGTAGATCCTAATATTCTTTTAGGCGGAAAATTAGACGAAATCGATGGAAATGTTCATTGTGGAAAAAGTGATTATCTTTTAACTGAGGCCTGTGAATTTAAGGCCAATATCTTAAATTATTATCCATCAATGGCAATAATTCTTAATATAGACGAGGACCACTTAGATTTTTATAAGGATATAAATCATATTGTTAGTACCTTTATAGGTTACATGAAAAATTTAGATGAAAATTCCAAGGCTGTTATAAATATAGATGATAAGAATTGTCTACCCCTTTTAGATCATATAAAAGGTGAAGTTTTAAGCTTTGGTATAGAAAACGAAGAAGCTGTTTATAATATAAAAAATATTTCCTTTGATGAAATAGGTCATCCAAGTTTTGATATAATTAGTAAAAAAGAAGGTTTTGGAACTCAACATTTTTCACTAAATATAATTGGACGTTATAATATCTATAATTCTGCAGCAGCTATTATTGCTTCCTTTGAATCTGGAATTGACTTGGAAACAATAAAAAATAGCATGTATGAATACAAAAATCTTCATAGGCGTATGGAGGTTATTGGAAAATATAATGATGCAGTAATTATGACTGACTACGGTCATCATCCTGTAGAAATAAAAGCAACAATGTCAGCACTGGCTGAACATAAAAAGAAAAAACTTCTATGTGTTTTTCAACCACATACCTATAGTAGAACAAAACATTTGTTAAATGATTTTGCAAATTCCTTTTATGACTGTGACGAGGTAATTGTTACAGAAATATATGCTGCTAGAGAAAAGTTCGACCCTACTATTCACTCCGTTGATCTTGTAGAAAAACTTAGGGAAAATGGAGTTAATGCAATTTATTTAAAAACTTTTGAAGAAGCAAAAGACCATATACAAAAAGAAGTTAATGACCAGGATGTCGTAATAACAACTGGATGTGGTAACCCTGATGTTCTAGCTAAAATGATAGTGGAGTGATAAATAATGATATATTTGAATTGTGATTATTCTGATGGTGTTCATCCTAATATTCTAGAAAAACTAGTTGAGACTAACGATTATCAAACAGGAGTTTATGGATTTGACTCATTTTCAGATATGGCTAAAAAACAAATAAAGGATTTATGTAATAACCAAGACATAGATATATATTTTATTTCAGGTGGTACACAAACAAATGTAATAGCAATATCAGCAGTCTTAATGCATTACCAGGCTGTAATATCAGCTGATACAGGCCATATTAACACCCACGAATGTGGGGCAGTTGAAAACAGTGGTTACAAGATTTTAACTCTTCCTAATCATGACGGTAAACTTGTACCTTCCGATATTAAGGCTATGATTAAAGCACATCATATTCAAGGAATGTCAAAAATTCATGATGTACAACCTAAAATGGTATATATTTCAAACTCAACAGAATTTGGAACGATTTATACAAGAAAAGAACTAGAAGAATTATATAATGTTTGCCAAGAGTTAAATTTATTTTTATATATTGACGGTGCTAGATTAGGTTACGCCCTTTCTGCCGAAAATAATGATTTGGATTTAGAATTTATTGCAAGTCATTGTGATATGTTCTATATAGGCGGAACAAAACTAGGTGCCATGTATGGAGAAGCATTAGTTGTAATTAACCCTAAGCTTAGAGTTGATTTTCAATACAATTTAAAGCTTCGAGGAGCCTTACTGGCTAAGGGAAGATTTTTAGGAATTCAATTTTCCGAATTATTTAAAGATAATCTCTATTTTAAACTGGCTAAACACGCTAACTATCTATCAACAAAATTACGAAAGGCCCTAGTTGAAAAGGGATACAAATTAACGATAAATTCTCCTACAAATCTTACATTTGTAGTTATAAGTCAAGAAAAATTAGATGAATTATCTAAGGATTTCACTTTTGAAATAATGTCACAATATGACGAAAATCAAAAAGTTATAAGAATTGCAACTGGCTGGAATACAAAAGAAGAATATATTGACAAATTAATAGAGAAATTATAAAAGCTCACTAAATGTGAGCTTTTACTACATATATGCTTTTATTTCCTCTTGGTTCAAATAACGACTGTATACATCTAGAAAATCAGTATCAATAGAAATATTATTATGTAACTCATAGTAATCTATAATTGAGACAAGTTCAAATACCTTTCCATCTTCACTCTCATTATTTAAGGATTCAATATATAATTCAACTTTTTCTTTGATTTCATCTATCCTATTTAACTTTACTATAATTACAGCTTCTTCAAATATTTCTATAGAATCTAATGAATCTTTTAACAGTATTTTAACACTAAAATTTTTACACATAATAACTCCTTTTCTATACAAGGAATTATTATATACTAATATAATTATTTTGTGAATAGGCATTTAATATTTTAGCTAGGCTGAAACAATAACTTTACCTGCCATAGCACTGGAAATACTATCAATATCCGGAGATTTGCCTGAAAATTCTCCCATTATTTCTCCCTCAAACATAACTATAATCCTATCTGATATTTTTAATACCTCATCTAAATCTGCAGATATCATAAGAATTGAACATCCTCTATCCCTAGCTTTAATCATATTTTCATGAACAAATTGAGTAGCGCCTATATCCAAACCTCTCGTTGGATGAACTGCTATTAGAAAATCTGGCTCCGATTCTAACTCTCTAGCTAAAATAATCTTTTGTTGATTTCCACCAGATAAATTCTTAGCTAAATCTTCTGAGCCTCTACATCTAATGTCATATTTCTCCTGCATAGTATTACAGTAATCATTTATACACTTATGTTTTAATCTTTTTCCGTGTCCATCGGAGAATTCCGGAGCTCAGGTGTTTTTTAAAACAATATTTTCAGCTACTGACATTTCCCCAACTAACCCCATTTTATTTCTGTCTTCAGGTATATGACTTACATTTCTATTAATCAAACAATCAGGTGTAAATTTATTAATTTTTTCTCCATTTAAGATATACTCACCTGACTCAGGTTTAATTATTCCCGATAAAATAGAAGCTAATTGAGACTGCCCATTTCCATCTACTCCTGCTACACCTAAAATTTCACCTTTTTTAATTGAAAAACTTATATTCCTTAGTCCTGAATGTTTTGATTTACTATTATAGTTTATATTTTTCAAAACAACTAGATCTTCAGTATCAGGGTTTACTTTTTCAAACTTGCTTTCTTTTATCTCTCTTCCTACCATAATATTTGCTAATTCTTCTGATGTAACATCTCCAATATTAAAAGTTGCTACTGACTCCCCAGATCTTAATATTGTAACTCTAGTACTTACTCGCATAACTTCTCTCATTTTATGAGAAATAAATATTATAGACTTTCCTTCAGCTTTCAGTTTATCTATTATTGAAAATAATCCCTCAACTTCTTCATCTGTTAAAACAGCTGTAGGTTCATCTAGTATTAGAACTTCTGCTCCTCTATATAGAGCTTTCAAAATCTCAACTCTTTGTTGTTCACCTATAGATATGGTGCTAATTTTCTTATCTAAATCCACAGATAAGCCGTACTTGCTTGTTAACTTCTGAATTTCTTGTTTTTCATGTTTTTTGTCAATAAATAATTTATTAGCACGTGTTTTTCCAGTATTTCCTAAAATAATATTTTCAAATACTGTCATATCTTCAATTAACATAAAATGTTGATGTACCATACCTATACCTAATTCAACTGCTTTTGATGGAGTATCTATATTGACTTTTTTGCCATTAATATAAATTTCTCCTTCTGTTGGAAGATAAAGCCCACAAAGTACATTCATCAATGTACTTTTTCCAGCTCCATTTTCACCAAGCAAAGTTAAAACTTCACCTTTGTCTAAATAAATATTAACTTTGTTATTTGCTTTAAAGTTGCCAAATTCCTTTGTAATATTTTTCATTTCCAGAACATGGGTCATTTTTATCACCTTATTTATTCTACAGTTATTTCTCCACTTTTTACCTTTTCAACAAATTCAGTAAATTCTTTTTGTATATTTTCATCTAAACTTTTACCAAATCTACCTATAGTAACTACATCATTATCTAAAGTTCCTTCAATAATTTTCCCACCATATGTATCATTTTTAACATCTTCCATCGCTAATTTAAGTAATTGTGTATTACTAGTAACTATACTTGTTAAAATTATTTCCGGATCATCATCTAAAAAGTCACTAGGTTGTGCTATGCTCCATCTGTTGCTTTCTGTTTCTAATCCTTCTCTAACACCCTTATCTATTGCACTAGCATGACCATAAAAAACATCTGCATCGTTAGTAGAAATCAAAGATATTGCTATTTCTTTTCCTTTTGCAGTATCATCAAAAGATCCGGCATAAGCAGAAGATACTTTTACATCAGGCTTAATTTCTTTAGCACCTTTTTCAAAATATTCTAACATTGTAACTGTCGGCGTTATTTCCATACCACCAACAAATGCAACAGAATTTGTTTCTGTTTTCATTGCAGCTAATGCGCCTGCTATAAATCCTATTTGTTTATTATTTGGTAATAATGATGCAATATTTTCAGAATATTCATCACCGTTTAATATTGCAAAATTAACATCTGGAAAATCTTTTGCCACTTCTTTTACTGCATCAGTAAATTCATTTCCTGGTGCAAAAATTAAATCATAACCAGCTATAGCATATTCTCTAAATGTAGAAACATAATCAGTTTGTGCAACGTTTTCCGAATATGTAGTTTCAAATCCCATTTCCTTAGCTGCTTCCTGCATTGCTTCATACGCACTAGTATTCCAACCACCATCAGCTATTGGTGCATTTGCTACCATTGCTACTTTATACTCTGCCTTATCTCCACCTTTTGCCTCTCCTGTAGATGATGTATCCTTATTGTTACATCCAACTAACAATGAAAAGGTTAACAAAACCACTAAAAATAAACTTACTTTTTTCTTCATAAAGCACCTCCATATTAATCGTAAATTAATATTATCTTAATAAATTTTCAATGTCAATAACTTTTCAAACTTATTTTTCTCTAATTATCTTAATGTCAAGTTATATTGATAAATAGTCTATTTTATTATCTTTTATACTTTTTTATTATCAATAAATTTTATTGTATTGACACATACTCCCCCCTGATATATTATCAATTTAAAATAAATTAATTTTCAAGGAGGTCAGTAAATGAAGAATAAAGGTTATATGAAAATCGTTGTCCCAATAGTATCCTTGTTGCTAGCATTTCTAATTGGAAGTTTAGCGATAATATCTGTAGGGCAAAATCCTATAGTAGCCTATTCCTATTTATTTACAGGAGCTTTAGGAAATATTGGTTCCTTAGGAGAAACATTAGTTAAAGCAACGCCTTTAATATTTACCGGTTTAGCAGCAACTTTTGCTTATAGATGTAATTTGTTTAATTTAGGAGCAGAAGGACAATTTATTATGGGCTCTATTGGAAGTGTATGGTTTGCAATAAAATTCGGCAATTCATTACCACCTTTCATATCCATTCTAGTTAGTTTACTAATAGGAGCAATCTGTGGCGGTTTATGGGGATTTATTCCTGGACTTTTAAAGTCTTTTTTATCACTAAATGAGATGATTATAACTATTCTTTTAAATTACATAGCAACATTATTTATGTCTTATCTCTTTAGTGGTCCTTTGATGGAGGCGAATATTCCACAAACGGCAGCAGTTGCTGAATCTTTAAAATTACCAAAGTTTTTACCAGGTACTAGAGTACATATAGGAATTTTTATAGCTATAATACTAGCAGCAATATTATATTATTTTCTTTTTAATACTACCGCAGGTTTCAAGTTAAGAGCTGTTGGTCTTAACCAAGA
>DUUN01000036.1 GCA_012841535.1 Gallicola sp.
CCGTTGTCTGTGTAAACGGGACCAATGCCCTTCACTTGGCATTGATGTTGGTAGGTGTGGAAAGAAATGACGAAGTGATCACACAAGCCCTTACTTTCATTGCCACATGCAATGCCATTAGTTATACAGGAGCATATCCCGTATTTATCGATGTTGACAAAGATACGATGGGGCTGTCGCCTTCAGCTCTTGAAACATGGTTAAAAGAAAATTCTGAGATAAAAAACAAAGCATGCTACAACAAAAAAACGCATCGGAGAATTAAGGCGTGTGTACCCATGCATACTTTCGGTCATCCCGTTCACTTGGATGAATTGATAGAAGTTTGCAACAAATATCATTTAGAAATGGTGGAAGATGCTGCAGAGAGTATAGGCAGTTTATATAAAGGTCAACATACAGGTACTTTTGGGAAAATTGGAATTCTCAGCTTTAACGGCAATAAAACTATTACCACCGGCGGTGGTGGCATGCTGCTTTTTCAGGACGAAAAACTTGGAAAATGGGCCAAACATTTGACCACCCAAGCCAAAGTTCCCCATCGTTGGGAGTTTGTTCACGATCATATCGGATATAACTACCGCATGCCGAATATCAATGCCGCCTTAGGTTGTGCTCAAATGGAACAATTGGATAATTTTATAGTCAACAAACGAGAAACAGCAGAACAATATAACGCTTTTTTTAAAAATTATCCTGATGTAACTTTTTTCACCGAACCCGAGAATTGTCGATCAAATTATTGGCTAAATGCAATTATCATGAAGGACAAAGAGAGTCAACAGGAATTTCTACAATATAGCAACGATAATGGAGTCATGACGCGTCCGATATGGGAGCTAATGAACCGTTTACCCATGTTCAAGGATTGTGAAAACGACGGTTTAGCCAATACCCAATGGTTTGCCCATAGAGTAGTAAATATTCCGAGCAGTGTAATTATGAAAACACTTTAAACTTTGAATTATGGAAAAAATTAAATTAAGAGCTTTAACAATGAGTGATATTGACAAAACTCTCGAATGGCACAATCAAGATGATATCCGTGAGTTATATCTTGGACAACCTTTCCCTGTAAATAGAGAAATGGAAGAATTATGGTACAAGCAAATTTTAACAAGTAATATTCCAACAACTGTTTTTGGAATTGAAAAGATTGATGACATTAAATTGATAGGAATAACAATTTTAAAAAATATAAATTTAATTAATTGTGTGAGTGAATTTAGCATATATATTGGTGATAAAGAAGAAAGAGGTAAAGGATATTCCAAAGAAGCAACCAATAAAACTCTCAAATTTGGATTTTATGAACTTGGTTTAAATAGAATATCTCTTAAAGTACTAGAAGAAAATATTACTGCTATTAATTTGTATAAAAAATGTGGTTTTGTAATTGAGGGAGTTATTAGAAAATCTGTTTTTAAAAGTAATGAATTCAAAAATGAGATCTTGATGTCAATCTTAAAAGAAGAATTTTTTAAACAAATTGATTGACAATATGAATTATAAAGTTCTTTCTTTACATGAAAAAGCTGAATGGAATGAATATCTTTCTAAAATACATTTAGAAGAAAAAGACATATATTTCACTCCTGAATATTATGAGATATATGAAAAGAATGGTGAGGGTATAGCTCATTGTTTTATTTATGAAAATAGTAAAGATGTTGCTCTGTACCCTTTTTTAGTAAATCCAATTAAAGTGCTTGGCTATACTTTGGAAGATGAATATTTTGATATCCAAAGTGTTTATGGATATAATGGCATATTAACAAATTCATTTTCTTCAAATTTTATTGAAGAGTTTTATAAATCATTTAATGCGTATTGCCTTGAGAACAACATCATTGCCGAGTTTATCCGTTTTCACCCCATATTTAATAATTATAGGTTTTCTATTAACCATATACAAGTAATATTCGACAGAAAAACAGTGGCTTTGGATTTAACACAGACTTATGAAGATATTTGGAATAAAGAATATTCATCAAATAATCGGAATATGATCAGAAAAGCACAAAGAAGCGGTTATTCATGTGAAGTAATTTCATCGCCAACAAAAGATCAAATCGACCAGTTCACCGTTATATATCAAAATACAATGAAGATGGTCGGTGCTGATGATTATTATTTATTCAATAAAGATTTTTTTTACAACACGTATAAATACTTAAACAAGTATTCTTATCTATTTTATATTGTTGACACAAATAATGTGATAGCATGTTCAGCGATATTTTTCCATTTCGGAGATTATTTTCATTACCATCTTTCTGGTAGAACGGAAATAGCAGATAATTCGGTCAATAACTTTTTATTAGATGAAGCTGTAAAATTTGCTAAAGAAAAAGGAGCTAAAATTTTTCATTTCGGTGGTGGACGCTCTTCTCTGCCTAATGACGGTTTATTAAAATTTAAAAGTAATTTTTCTAAAACTAAATTAGAATTTTATATAGGGAAAAAAATCCATAATCAAAAGATTTATGATGAAGTTGTGAAGCAATGGGAAACAAAATTTCCAGAGAAAAAAGAAAAATATAATAATCTATTATTAAAATATCGATATTAAATGAATAAAGTCCTTGTAGTAGCAGTACATCCAGATGATGAAACATTAGGCTGTGGTGGAACTTTATTAAAACATAAAAATAATGGAGATGAAATATATTGGTTAATAATTACATCTCCCACTCTAAACCATCCTTATGGTTTTACACAAGAAGTAATAGACGAACGCATAAGTTTAGTAAATCAAATTACTGAAAAATATAAGTTTCATAAAACAATATTATTAAATTACCCAACACAACTATTACATGCAGTGGATTTAAGAGAATTGATTGTTAGTATAAATAAAGTCATTATTGATTTGGAACCAAACATTACTTATATGATGTTCAAAAACGATGTTCATTCCGATCATCGGGTAGCTTTTGATGCCATATATAGTTGTACGAAAAGTTTCAGATATCCTTTTATTACCAAAATTTTAATGTATGAAACTCTCTCTGAAACAGAATTTGCTCCGGCACTGCCATATGCATCATTTATACCTAATGTTTATGTAGATATAACCGACTATTTAGACCAAAAGATTGAAATAATGAAACTATATGAAACAGAACTTATGGAAGAGCCCTACCCACGAAGTATTAGTTCAATAGAAGCTTTGGCACGTTTTCGTGGCAGCAGAGCCGGAGTAAAATATGCAGAAGCATTTATGTTGTTGTATGAGAAGATATAATACAAAATATTCTCTGATTCACTTTGTA
>DUUN01000540.1 GCA_012841535.1 Gallicola sp.
AACTGCATTTTCACCATGTAATACGGTTTGTGTATCAATTATTGTTCCATCTTCATTTTTAAATATTACAGTATAACTCTTTTGTTTGTAAGTTGATATCACTTCTAAATCTGATACTACATTACTAAAGTCAACACTCCAACCATCAAATGTATAACCCACCTTTACTGGGTCAGTTGGTGGGGTAGCTGCACTACCGTGTTTAACTGCTTCTTGTTTTATAATATTACCATTATCATCTTTGAATATTACTTGATAAACATCAATATCAAAACTTGCTGTTATTTCATTATCACTAGTAATATTATTGTAAGAGCCCACCCAACCTTTAAATGTATGACCCTCTTTTGTTGGCTCGTCTGGTAGAACTGCATTTTCACCATGTAATACGGTTTGTGTATCAATTATTGTTCCATCTTCATTTTTAAATATAACAGTATAGCTATTTCGCTTGTATGTTGATACTACTTCTAAATCTGAACTACATTACTAAAATCAACACTCCAACCATCAAATGTATAACCCACCTTTACTGGATCAGTTGGTGGGATTGCTGGGCTACCATGTTTAACTGATTCTTGTTTTATATTATAACCATTATCATCTTTGAATGTGGCTTGATAAACTTTGATATCAAAACTAGCTGTTACTTCACTATCTGATGTTATATGATAGTAATTACCTATCCAACCGTTAAATTTATATCCTTCTTTTTCTGGATCTTGTGGTGGTGTTGCACTTTTACCATGTCTAACTAATTCTTGCGTTAAAATGGTGCCGTCATCACTTTTAAAGGTAACAATGTGTACTTTTGTTCCTTCACATGAAAACAAAAAGATACTCATAACGAAGAAAAACAAAAATAACATCATCTTATTAAGTTTTTTCATATTTATCCTACAATAAAAATATTATTAAATCTTTGTTGTTTATAACATAACATATCTTTGACTATAAGTGCATCCTATATGTTTTTATACTATTGTATATAAATTTGAACCGGATTAATTGCTGTTATATGTGCAACTAAACTAAAAATCTTTTTACCTTCTTCAGGCGTCATCTTAAAAAATTCTCTTTTATTTGCTTCCGTGTTTTTTCTTAGGTCTGGATTTAGTGTATCGATAATTGTATGAATTGCTTTTTCGATAAACATGGATTCTTCTTTAGAACTAGCAGTTATAAAATCTTCTAAATAAAAAGGTAGTGGAACCGAAGTGTTATAAAGATTTTTAAGTCTTTGGTCTATCTTACTAGTTCTACCTATTTTAACCCATCCCGGAATACTTTCATTTGATATTAGATAGACTAAGTTTTGATGTTTTTCTTCAACTTGTATATCTACTATTTCATTTGGTAACATCTTGTAAACGCCTCTTGAAACAAATGAAATTATTCCTTTATCTCGTAAATGTTGAAGAACTTGTCTGATTTTATCTTTTATATGAAAATTCATAGGATAAACTTCTTTAAATTTTTCTTCAAATGAATATACTTCTTGTAATGTAAATTCTTTATTATCAGAAAAATAATTATTTATTATGGTATAAACTAAAAAGTCCCATCCTTTTAGTTCTTTACTTCTATTGTCTATTTTCATTTTGTTCCTCCTGCTTCACATTTTATTTTTAGATGTGTATTTAATAATATCTAAATGGAAGTATTAATGCAGATATATAGTCGCCATAAAATTACAATGACATGCTCTTGAATTATTTACAAGCTGAAACAAATCAATTGCATATTGTAATATTGTTAATTTTTATGTTTTACATTAATAATTTTTCAGAATAATATAATTCTTTTTTAAAATTAGATATGTTTTCGATTAAAGAAGCATATGGTTTATATTCTTCAATTGACATTGTTGATTTAAGTCTTGAAATAGCTCTCGACATTATTTCTTTTCTGTCTATTAAGAAAAAGTAAGTATTGGGTGATAATTTTCGATAAACAGAATTTAATTTTGAAACCATTTTTCCTTGTCGTAAAACCTCTTCTTTATTATATCTTAATCTTTGAAGATATCTTAAAAACATTCTAATTTCTTTATTCCAAATAACTTGAATTACTTCACGTGGTTCTTGTGCAGAATCATAATGTATATACACTTCGCAATAGTCTTGTAACTCTTTTTTCAGTAATATTGATAGTTGTATTATCTTTTTCCAAACTAAATTTCCTATAGTTGGATTTCCATTTATATATATTTTAGCTGTTTTCAGATAATAATGATTGGACTTTTTTCGTTTAGAAAATATATTTTTATCATTTGATTCAAAATTTACCTTTAATAACTCCTCTTCCGTCAAATTAGTGTTACTAACGACAAACGTAGCAAAAGAAATTAATAAGTCTTTCCAAAACAAACCTTCCCATGTGAAATCGCCACACTTAAATTTTGTTGGAGAACCACTAATGTTGATATTAACATCGTCTTTGCTAGTTATAATATAGTTTCTCTCATTATTAATTATTACAATATTATGTTTTTTTAGTATTTTCCTTTCTTCTTCTGTAAATTCAACATAAAATGTCATTATCTATCTAAAACCGCCTTTATATCATCTTCTAAATTATCGATTAATATGTAAATGTCTTTTGAACTTAAAGCTCTGCTTTGCAACTTTTCTTTTTCTTTAAGTCTGTCATATATTTTTTTATCGATAGGAGTGAAAATTTCTCCCGGATTATCTAAAATCATATATGTATATTCTGTTTTATCCTTTTCAGTTAAACCTAACCTATGAATTCTATCGCGAGATTGAAGCATATGTACTAAATTAAAACCGTATTCAAAATAAACAGCCTGGTGACATACATCGTGTAGCGATATTGATTCTCCCAGTGTGTGTGGATTAGTAATTAATACTTTGATTTCCCCTTCACGAAATTGAGTAATGATTTTTTCTCTCTCGTAAATCGGAACAGCTCCACTAATTACTTTTGACTTTATTCCTCTTTTATTTAGTTCTTTTTCGATTCTTTTTAAAGTACCAACAAAAATTCCCCAAACAATAACTGGACCATTTTTGACTTTTTCGGTTACAATATCGATTCCTTTCCAAAACTTAGACGTCATATCGAATTTATTGATAAATTTATAATCTTCTTCATCCAAAAACGGCTGATCATCACCTATATTTAACCCAAACATTCCTTGCACTTCTCTTTCGACGCTTTGCAAAACTAATTTAGGATTAGTAGCCGCTTGCATAAGTCTAATATATAAAAGTAAAATATTTTTTCTGAAATTTAAATATATTATTCTGAATAATTTTTCTTCTTCAGTAGTGACAACGCAATAGCCACTAGTTATATCATCGGGTTCCGCTGGTGGAACGTTAAGTTCTTCTTTATTGGTGCGGCAAAAGAACGGGAAAATCGCATTATTAATCGTATTACGTTTGAATTCATCTTCTTTTGCTGCCAAGAGATAATTTTCTTGAAAACCAAAAAAATCATCATATTCATCAGTAAATAAAATGTTTAACATGTTGAAAATGTCTACGTAACCATTTGGTATTGGGGTTCCAGTAAGAACAGCTCGATACTTAGCTTTTTGACATATTATTTTAGCTTCTCCGGCTCGTTTTCCAACTATATTTTTAATTCTGTGTACCTCATCAAATACTAGAAGTGTTCTATTATCTATAATTCGTTCTAAAGAATCTAAAATTGACCCCATCGATTCGTAGTTAAATAAAAATAAGTTTGGATTGCCCGAACGATAAACAATTTCATCATGCATATGACGTAATTCAAATCTCTTTTTTTTCTGATAATTAAACACTCTAAGTTTTCTTTTATTACCAAAACAGGCTACAAATTCTTTTTCCCATGAACTAAATGAATTAATCGGTCCAATCATAACTATTTTATCTACTTCATTTATTTGTTTTGATGATAAATATGCAAATGCACCATAAACGATAGATGTTTTACCTGAACCTGGAACAGAAAAATTAGCCCCTCTTCTCATTTTTGCTAAATGATAAGACCCCCATAGTTGGGGCTCTCGTAATTCCCTTTCCATTTCTTGTTCTATTATTATTTGAAACTTTGAAACATCATCATGTAAAATTGGGTTTCTAGTTTTAATTGCTACACCTAAGCTTCTCCTTTTTTCTATTTGAATATCACTATCATATAAAAACTTTCTTAAAGATGGTGTAATAAATAATTCAAAATCGTATTTTACAGAGTGATAAGTTAAAGCTGTAATAACTTCATTTATTGTTGTGTATCTTAAATCTTTATAAAACAGATATTTTTCACGAATAATTTCAGTAACAAAAGCTTCTAGCTCGCGTTTATAAAAATTCAGTTGGGGAGACAGTAAGATTGGATTATGTAATCGATTATAACCAATTAGTCCGTTATCATAGTCTAATATAAAACTATTTTGTTTAGGGACGTTAGTTATAATAATTTTTTCTTCTGCATATGAAATGATTTCGTCCTTAATAACTTTTGGCATATCAAGGACAATAACTTCATCTGAAAAAGTATTGTTCCATAATGAATCAAATGTAGCTGTTGCATTTTCGATTTTAATAAGTTCATTGCTGTCTGCCAACCACGAACGCGTAGTTTCAAAAGATTCATAATTAGAAAAAATTGAGGCAACAGTTTCATTATTTGAGCCTCTAAAGTAAACAACATCTTCTCCATCTTCAATCAAGCCAAATTTATCGTGAAAAACTCCATTTTCTCTAGTAAACGCAATTTTGATATCTACATAATTGTGTTTAATCAGATATCCCAAGTTTTTAATCTCATTTCCTGGATTTTCAGGGATTGTTAAGATGTTTTTAACTTGTTGGTCTATTTTTTCTCTTTCTTTATACCCTTCTTTTATCAAATTGAAATCATTTTCGTTTAGTTGATGAGAAAAAATGAAAAAAATGTGGCCATTTTTACTCACAATTTGTTCTATACCTCTTGAATAATATGATAATATATTTGAATCAAAATAGGCACTAACTCTTTTATATTTTTTGGCAGAACTTAAACCCGGAATATAAAACTCATCTAAAATATTATCTGTAGTTGAATTATATACTGGTTTAAAGTGTATATCTTTAAGATTCATTTTGTTCACTTAAAAGTTTATCAATAGTTTGTTTTGCTAGTTTTAATCTATTAAATAACCTTGCTTTTTCGTTTTTATTAGCTGTCTTTAACGCATCTTCTGCGCCTTGATAAACTTTTTCTAAAGATTGAATAACATTCTCAACTTTCTTTTGTCTAATGTTTTCAGTTTTAGTTTTAGTTACAGCCTCAGCAAAAATCCTTTCTGTTTCTTTTGATAAAATAGGAGGAACAACTCTGTTGTCTGGAATTACCGAATTAGGTACGCTTTCTGTAGATTCACTTGCGTCTATCGGTACAGATGGATTTATTAAATCTTCTAAAAGAGCTTGTTCAGACTTTTCAATATCATCTATAATAGAATTTAAAACCGTATTAAATTCAGTTTTATTCGAATTATATGTTTTTTTTAAATCTCTAACATTTCTAGTAGTATCTCCTTCTTTTCCAAAAAATGAATAAAATGCTGGTCGAATTCGATTCCATTCTGCTTTTGAAGTTTTTTTATAAATCGAAACCAATTCTTGCAACGGACCATCAAGTTTTTGATTTCTTGCAATATAAAAGCTTTCGGGCTGATTCTTATATTCCAAATAGTCTGCCATTATCGAAGCTTTTATATACATTGTTGAAACTTGACTTCTAGTCAAGCCTAGCTTACGTTCATATTCTTTTTGACTCCAAATTTTTCTCGGACCAATTAGATCGTTATAAACATCTACTAATCGATCAATTGGATCATAATCAACTTTCTCGTCTACCCCAAATTGAGTCATTCTTTCAATAGTTTTAATTTCTTTTCTTTCATGTTCAAGATCTAAAGACTGATCAAGAATGAAACATTCAAAAAAAGCATATTTATCATTTCCTGTGTTTTTATAAAGTTCTCTTAAAACAGTAAATCTTCTATTGCCGCTGACAACTCGACCGTCTTTTAGAACTACTCCTGGTCTAATTTGTCCTTTTTCATGAATATCATTATAAGTATTTTTAAAAGACGTTGATGTATTAGATTTTTTTATAAACTCATGAATTAAGTCGTTATAATCTTCTCTAGTCATTTCAGATAAAGCATTCTCTCCATGATGAGACTTATGTTCACTTATCCATGTTGCAATTCGTCCATTGTCATCGTTATAATATAGAAATTCTAATGGAACTCTATAAACTTGAAGTAATTGACCGTCTTGAGTCCAATCTGGCTTTGCCATCGTAACTTTAGTAGCTACTTCTTTAATGTTGATGTTCATATTTTCATCTCCTTTATTTTACTTTCAATAAATTCGTTGTTTAGCCAAAAACTATAGTTCATTATTCGCTTTCCATCTGGTAAAAGTGATTTTCCAGATGCAGAATTACTATCGTGTGGTCTAACATGAGTTACAGGATTAGATTTTTTGTTAGGAAAATTTAATACTGAATACCCATATTTACCTCCAATTTTTAGTTCATTGTTAATAATTAAATTTTTGACTCTTTCCCAAATAAGAAAAATTTGATTTACTTCATCAGTAGTTAAATCTAAAAATATGACTTTTTTAAAGATTTGATCATCGTTTGTTTTTTGAAAAACTCCAATACAAATAGTTTTTTCTGCAAAATATTTGTACGTTTCTGAACTTTGCCAATCATTTTTACACATGTCAATAAAATCTATTTTGGGAAAGGACATGCTTTCTCTAACGTTTCCTTTCAATTCGAGAGCAACTGTTTTAAAAATAAAATTATTTGTAATGAAATCAATTTTTTCAAAATCGATATTTGAAAAATTTAACATCTTATTCATTAGTAAATAATTAATGGATTTGGAATTAGAAAATACCCTTAGAGCTGCTTTTAATTCATTTCGCTTTAATCCATAGTATTGTTCTGTTTTTTCGACAATAACTTTGATTGCTTCATAATATCTTTTGTCTTTTTTTATCATATAATTCTCCCCCATAGTTTTTCTATTTTTTTACCCATGGTTGTTATTAATGGCACAACTAAAGCGTTACCCATAGTAAAATATCTAAATCTTTCAGGCATACCAGTATTTGTCCAATTGTCATCGAAACCATTAAGTCTTTCTGCTTCAATCGGCGTTAAAAATCTAAATCTACTCGTTTCTACATCTTCTATGACGTGAGTCGATCTATTTATAGATGCCTCACTTGTTAACATAGTTCTAGCTGGTCGATCTAACAAATCTGGAAAAAACATCTGTCCTTCTGAATATATATATGGTTCTCCTATTGGATTTATTCTTTCAATACGTTTGCTTGATTTCAAATATTCAATTTTTTCTAAAGATTCCTTTATAAAGAATCTTTCATCAACTTCCCCAGTTTCAAGTATTTCTCGTAAAGTAGTTTCTTTTTCTTTTTTCGGAATAACTTCTGTAGAATAAACTACACCTTTTATCATGACTCCTGAATTATAGAAATTCGATGTAAAGTTTTCACTTAAGTCAACCAAATCAGAGAAATTTGATGAATTTATATCTAAGTTTTCTATATTCTTGTTTTTATTCACTTCTCGAATTGGGAAAATATCTGAAAAGAAACCTTTTCCCAGCAATAATTTTTTAAACCCGAATCTTCCAAACATTTTTACTCTAAGGTTTCTTTTATATGCAAAAATAAAAATTCTTTTTCGACGTTGAGGATGGCCGTAATCAGCCGCGTTAATTACTCTCCATTCGCAATCATACCCAGCATCAAATAATGTTTTTAACATAATCCCAAAATCTCTTCCTCTTTGTAAGTGTGGAGACCTTATCAGCCTATCAACATTTTCAAGTAGAATTAATGATGGTTCTTGATTTTTAATTATATCAATTATTTCCCACCACAATACACCTTTTTTCCCTTGTATTCCTTTTGCATTATTTCCATGAGCAACACTATAATCTTGACAAGGAAATCCGCCTACTAATAAATCATGTTGAGGAATTTCATTCTTCACTATTGCAATATCTTCATTTGTGTGGTTTTCAGATTCTCCAAAATGAGATACATAACATTCAAAAGCCCATTGTTTTGTTCTTCCTGGTTCCCATTGATTTGCATATATTGTTAAAAAATTAGATGAAGCTCTTTCTAAGCCTAATCTAAAACCGCCTACACCAGCGAATAACTCTACTACTCTTATTGTTCTTTTATTAATGTTATTTCCCATCTATTACTCACCACTATTTTATTATTGGTTTACATCGTATACAAATATGATTATATCATATTATAATAAAAAAGAAAACTCGTCACCGGGCTATTGCCCTGATTTTTGATTATTTTATCAAAACCTACGAATTTCTCAAAATATCTTAAATAAAATTCAATCTCTTCACTGATTGTTACTGTCCCAAAGGTATTGATCGAAACACTTACTGGTTCTTTGATGCCAATTGCATATGCGATCCCTATTTTACATTTACTTGCAAGACCTGATGCAACAATGTTCTTTGCGATATATCTTGCATAGTAACTTGCACTTCTGTCAACTTTAGAAAAATCTTTACCATTCCAAGCGCCACCACCATGTAAAGCAAGTCCACCATAACTATCACATTGTAACTTACGGCCAGTTAGTCCTGAGTCTGCGTATGATCCACCCTTAACAAATTCTCCAGTAGAATTAATTAATATTTTTGT
>DUUN01000326.1 GCA_012841535.1 Gallicola sp.
AATATCCTATATCAGAATTTCATTTAAAAAGATTAGGATTAAGTAAGAATGATAAATTAATCATTTCTGATATATATAAAAAAGATGATAATAATGTGTGGATGAATATGTTGGTGAGATAAAATAATAAAAATATAAAATATAGGAATAAAAATTAAAATAAATCGTATATTTTATAGAAAACGAAAGGAGAAAAATATGTTTTCACATTCAGTTTTAAAAAGATTTGTCAAAGATTATTCATTACCTATACAATTAATAAGAGAACCCTATTTTGATTACTTTATTGATTTATATAATGAGCAGTTTAATACTAAAGAAAAATATAAATTATTACATAATACAATAAAGCAACTTGGTGGAGAAAATAATTTTATGGAGGAATATCATAAGATAAAAAATAGAATTCTTGATGCTGTAAAAAACAATCCTGTTTTTAATGAATTTAATAATTCAAAACTAGAAGAGTATAATATACCGAGTCATAGTTATTGCAAGCATGATATATTTAATTGTAGTAATGTTGAAAAATATTTTATTTCAATTGATTTGAAAAAGGCAAATTTTCAAGCAATGAAACATTATAATGAAAATTTAATTTTTGGATTTAATACTTATGAAGATTTTTTAAATAACTTTACTGATTTAGAGTATATGATAAAATCTAAATATATCCGTCAAGTTATATTTGGTAATTTAAATCCTAAAAAACAAATAAAAATAGAACAATACTTAACATATAACTTACTACAAAAGTTAATAAAAGAAAATATAATAAAACAAGAATATATAAAAATGTTATCTCCAGATGAAATCGTGTGTGAATTTAATATAGAAAATTACTTGTTATGTAATAGCTATGACTTACAATTAACCAAAAAAATTAAAAAATTAACTAATTTAGATGTAGACATTGAAATATATAAACTTAAACAAATAAAACCATTTAAGTTTTTTGTAAAAGAGTTTATAAATAAGCCAGGATATCAGTTAATGTGTGTTCCTATTGTGTATTTTGCACAAATATTTAAAATTTATAATAATTTAGAAATTAATGATTATGATTTGTCATTCTTTTATGAAAATCAAGTTGCAAGGTTTTCACAACCACTTAATAAAATGGAGGAAAATTGTAATGAGGCTACAACAGATAAAACAAAAATTAATGAATGAAGAATATAATTTTTTAAAAGATCAAAAATCTCTTGGTGATAATATTATTTTACTTACTATCGGAGGTAGCCATGCTTATGGCACAGATGTAGAAACAAGTGATCTTGACATTAGAGGCATAGCATTAAATTCAAAAAAAGAAATACTCACTATGAATTGTGATAATACTCCAATAGTAGAAAAACAAACAGATACGACTATATATTTTTTAAAACAAATTATTCGATTATTAATTAATGCCAACCCAAATTGCATTGAAATATTAGGAACAAAGCCTGAGCATTTATTTATTTGCACTGAAGAAGGTAAATTACTTAGAGATAATGCTAAAATATTTTTATCTAAAAAAGCAAAACATTCTTTTGGCGGCTATGCTACGTCACAACTTAGAAGACTACAAAACGCTTTAGCCAGGGATAGTTATTCACAAAAAGAAAAAGAGCAACATATATTAGGGAGTATACAAAATCAAATTGAACATTTTAAAATGAAATATCATCAAATTACAAGTAAAAATATAAATTTATATATTGATAAGTCCTGTAAAAAAGATTTTGATGAAGAAATCTATATTGATATGAATTTAGAACATTATCCATTAAGAGATTTAAGAAGTATGTATTCTGATATGTTAAATGTTGTTAAAAACTATGAAAATTTAAACCATCGAAACAATAAAAAAGATGAATTACATCTCAATAAACACGCTATGCATCTTATTAGACTTCTTATTGTGGGTACTGAAATTCTTGAAGGTAAGGGAATAAACACTTATAGAGAGAAAGATAGAGATTTATTACTTAAAATTAGAAATGGAGAATTTGTTAAACAGAAAGATGGTAAAAATGATTATTCATTAATTTTTGAAATGGTTAATGAATATGATAAAAAATTTAAATATGCTGCTGAAAATACAGATTTGCCAGATAATCCAAATTATGAAGCTATTAATGATTTAGTTTCAGATATAAACAGGAGGGTTTTATCAAGATGAATATAAACATGCCAAAAACGTGTGAAATGATTATTGACAACTTAATATCAAATGGACATGAAGCATATATAGTAGGAGGTTGTGTTAGAGATAGCATTTTAGGTAGAACTCCTAATGACTGG
>DUUN01000339.1 GCA_012841535.1 Gallicola sp.
GGAGAAGTTTTAGCAAAAGTAAGAGCTGAAGGTGGTACACCAATGGCTGATTTGTGGTTTGGTGGCGGTCTTGATGCCTTTATGGACGCTAAAGATGACGGACTATTAGAAGCTCATAATTCAGAACTAACTAAGGAAGTTGACAGTAATTACAAGGATCCTGAAGGATATTGGTACTCAAAGGGCCTTACTGTTGTAGGATTTTTAGTTAATAACGATGTTATGGAAGAAAAGAATATAGAAATTCCTAAAACTTGGGCAGATTTAACTAATGAAAAACTAAAAGGTGAAGTTATTATGAGTGACCCTTCTATTTCAGGAACAAATTATGCAGCCCTTAAAGGACTACTTGATTTATTTGGAGAAGAAGAAGGATGGGAATATATTGAAAAACTAAATAACAATATAGACTTTTATGGTAAAAGAGGAAAAGATCCTCAAGAAAAAACTTCCGAAGGAGAATTTGCTGTTGGAATAATTCCTGCAGATAAGTCAGCTTTTGACCTAGCAGAAGAAAATAATTTAACAGTTGTTTATCCTGAAGATGGTATTCCTTGGGTTCCGGAAGGAGTAGCTGTATTTAAGGGAAGTGAAAACGCCGATATTGCTAAAGCTTTTATAGATTTTATGTTAGAGGATGAAAATTTAGAAGAATTAGCTAAATTAGACGGAAAAGATTCAGCTCAAATAATAAAACCTGGAATTAAAGGCTTTGACTTAGGTTTACCTGCTGATAAATTAATTAAAGAAGATTTATCAACTTTTGGCTCTGATAGAGAAGCTATTTTAAATAAATGGAAAGAAATTGCTGGAAGTAAGGCAAGTAATGACTAACTAATAAGATGGCTTTTGCCATCTTATTTTTTTGGAGAATATATGTTTAATAAAAAACTATTTAATAAAACCTTAGATAAATTTCTTATGTTAACAATTTCAATTGTGGTAATTTTATTTATTTTATATCCTTTTATAGCCGTTTTTATTGAATCTTTATTTGAAAATGGAAGTATAAATTTATCTAAACTTTTTAACTTTATTATTACTGAAAAAAAATTAATATATAATTCCTTACTTATGGCTACATTAACAGCAGTTTTAACAACTACTGTAACTGTGGCAATAGCAATTTATTGGTTTATATCGGGGAATAAACTAAAGAAAATAATAAATGGTACCTTGTTTTTAACCCTAATATCGCCACCATTTATTTCTTCTTTGTCCTATATAAATCTCTTTGGAAGAAGAGGGTTTATTACCTATGAATTGTTGCACTTAAGAATTAATCCCTATGGTTTACCGGGAATTGTATTTATGCAAAGTGTTGGTTTTATATCCCTTAATACCTTAATTTTAATTGGTATTTTAAAAACCATGGACTCTTCAACAATTAATAGTGCAAGGTCCCTAGGTGCAAAAACGAATAATATTATAACCGATATTGTTATACCCTATTTAAAGTCCGGAATAGTAGTTGTTTTTATGCTGACTTTTATTAGAAGCTTAGCCGACTTTTCCACACCGGCAATAATAGGTGGTTCCTATAATGTTTTAGCTACAGAAGCCTACTTAAGTATTATTTCTGCAGGGGATATAAATAGATCTGCCTTAGTAAATTTAATCCTATTTTCAATTGCAATAATTATATTTATTATTTTTAGAAACAATTTTAAAAATATTTCCACCAATAGTTTTTCCAATGGAGATAATAATATAGTAATTAACAAAAGTGGCTTAATCTTTAATATTTTTAAAATAATTACAATTCTATTTTTAGGAATACTAATAATACAATATAGCTCAATTTTTATTTCTGCCTTTACTAAATCCATAGGTGGAAAAAAACACTTTACTTTAGAACATTTTATTAATAGTAAGCAGTATTTTACAAGGACCTATATAAGAAGTATCGTTTATTCCTTAATAGCCGGTATTACAAGTAGTTTTCTTGGTTTATTCATAGTATATTATATGCAAATAAGAAAATTAAAGTTCTTTAAATTCATAGACTTTATTGCAACACTACCCTATATAGTACCTGGAACTTTCTTTGGAATAGGATATATTTTAGCCTTTAATAAAGCTCCCTTGAAGTTAACAGGAACAGTCTACATAGTAGTACTTAATTTGATTTTTAAGGTACTTCCCTTTGCAACTAAAACCAATTTAACTACAGTTTCTCAAATTAACAAGGAACTTACTAATTCCGTTAAGGATTTAGGTGGTTTTGGACTATATGATTTTAAAGATGTAGTTCTTCCAATGGCAAAGGAAAGTTTGTTTTTAACTTTTGTTAACGGATTTACATCATCGATGACAACAATTGGCTCTATTATATTTTTAGTTTATCCTGCACAAAAACTTATAACCTTAGTTTTATTTGATGTAGTTCAAAGTGGTAAATATGGAGTAGCTTCGGTTTTATCCTGTTTAATTATCCTAACCTGTCTGTTAATAAATGGACTTTATTATAAAATAATTTCCAAAAAGGAGAAATAATGTTTTTAAAAATCGAAAATTTAAATAAGAGTTATGGCAAAAATACCATACTAAAGGATTTTAATTTAGAAATAAATAAAAATGAATTAATATGTTTACTTGGCCCTAGTGGTTGTGGAAAAACCACCGTATTAAATTGTATTGGTGGCTTTATTAAAATCAACAGTGGAAGTATAATTTTAGACAATAAAAATATTACAAATCTCTTTCCTGAGGACAGGGAGGTTTCTACTGTCTTTCAGTCCTATGGACTATTTCCTCATATGACTGTAATTGAAAATATAAAATATGGGCTTAAATTTAAAAATATAGCTAAAAAGCAAGCCTATTCAATGGCTATTAATATGATGGAATTGGTAAAATTACATGGATATGAAAACAAAAAAATAAATGAATTAAGTGGTGGTGAAAGACAAAGAGTAGCCCTAGCTAGAAGTTTAGTAGTAGAGCCTAAATTACTGCTTTTAGATGAGCCTCTTTCAAATTTAGACGCACTACTAAGAGTTGAACTTCGTTCAGAAATAAAAAGAATCCATAATGAGTTAAGCCTAACAACAATTTTTGTAACTCATGACCAGGAGGAAGCCTTTTCCATTGCCGACAGAATAATATTAATGGACAAGGGAAAAATTGCCGATATGGGCACAGCTGAAGATATTTATTTTAAACCAAATAATCTATTTACCTTAAACTTTATTGGAACATCTAATATAATAGATAAAAATGGTTCAAAATATTATATTCGTCCTGAAAAAATAAGAATAGAAAAACCTACAGAGCAATCTAATGCTATAATTTTGGAAAAATATTTTACAGGTCAAATTATTAATTACAAGGTAAAGGACAATAGAGGAAACTTATTAAAAATTACCACCTTAAATAATACGGACTTTAAAATAGGCGACAATGTCTACATAGACTATAAGTTAAACATAATAAATTAAGGAGATTTTATGAAAATTCTGCATATTATAGCTCAACTTCCCTCTAAAACTGGAAGTGGAGTTTACTTTTCAAACCTAATAAAAGAATTAAATAAAAACAATGAAAACTATGCTATTTATGGTCATCAAGACTGTATTGAATACGATTTTGATATTATAGCTGATGAAAATAAATTTCCAATCCACTTTAATAATGGCAAACTGGGTTTTCATATTGTTGGAATGAGCGATGTAATGCCATATAATAGCACTTGTTACAAGGATATGACCCCTAAAATGCTTAATACATGGCTTAATAATTTTAAAGTTCAAATATTAAATGCCTATAATGAAATTAAACCGGATATAATAATTTGTCATCATCTTTGGATATTAACTTCCTTAACCTTGGATTTATTAAGGGATAGATGTGACAAAATAGTTGGTATTTGCCATGGTACAGATATTAGACAGGCTTTACAAAATCCTAGACTTAAAAATAGATATGTGAAAAATTTAAATAGGTTAGACAAGGTCTTTGCCTTAAGTGAAAATCAAGTTCCTGAAATAGTAAGTACCTATAATATTGACGAAGATAAAATCTATGTTTCCGGTGGTGGATACAATCAGGACTATTTTTATAAGGATGAGAAACTTCGCTACGATGAAAACAATCAATTTATAAATGTAGTTTACGCTGGAAAAATTGCTAATGCAAAAGGTGTATTTGAACTTATTGACGCCTATAAACAACTGAATTATGGAAAAAATATAATACTAAATATAATAGGAACTCCCCAAGGGGAAAATATTAATAGAATTCACGAAAAACTAAAGGGAACGGAAAATATAAAACTATTTAATGCAAAAAACCAAAAATCTTTAGCCCATCTTTTTAGGTATTCTAGTATTTTTGTACTTCCTTCCTATTATGAAGGACTTGGCCTTGTTGCTATTGAAGCCTTGGCTAGTGGAATGTATATAGTTTCTACAAAACTAGATGCACTAATGGAAGTTTTAGGAGATGATGTTAATAATTCCAAGGCTATAGAATATGTTGACCTTCCAAGACTTAAAAATGTAGACACACCATATGAAAAAGATATTCCGGAATTTATAAATAGACTGGCAAAGGCTATAGACCTACAGGTTCAAAGGGTTAAAAACAAAGAAAGAATTTCAGATGAAGTTTTAAATTCCGTTGCTAAACATTCATGGAAAAATATTGCAAATGAAATATTTGATGAAATTACAAGAGAAAACTATGGAGAATTAAATGAATACGGAAAGCTTAATCTTGAAAATGCATAAGAACAAAAATGAAGAAAATAGTATTCCTATGGAAAAATATATGTTAAATAAATTTAAATTCCTAGGCATAAAATCCCCGGAAAGACGTGAAATTTCTAAAGAGTATTTAAAAAAACTAAGAAGGGAAGAATTTTCCTGGACTATTTTCAACTCCCTTTGGGTGCAGGAAGAAAGGGAATTTCAATATCTTGCTATAGATTATTTAAAACTTAAGAAGAAGGAGTTATCGGATACTGATTTACCAACAATAAAAAACTATATAGTCGATAAGGCCTGGTGGGATTCTGTTGACAATTTTTATAGTATATTAAGTGAAATTGGACTTAATTATAAGATTAATAGTAAAATGATCTCCTGGTCAGTAGACGAAAATATTTGGATTAGAAGAATTTCAATAATTCATCAACTTCATAGGAAAGAAAAGACCAATACAAAGTTATTAGAAGAAATATTAAAGAATAATTTCGGCTCCAATGAGTTTTTTATTAATAAGGCAATTGGCTGGGCCTTAAGGGATTATAGTAAAACCAATGTTAAATGGGTTAAAAATTTTATTGAAGATAATAAAAGTTTTCTGGATAAGCTAAGTATAAAAGAAGCTTCTAAATATTTGTAATAAGCTCTCTTTTTTGTGCATAAAAAGAGCAGACTATATTTTTTGTTTTTCCTATAATAATTATAAAAAGAGGTAAATAATGGAATGGATAAATAATCTAAATATGGCAATAGACTATATTGAAGATAATATTACAGAAGAAATAAACTATGAAAAACTTGCAAAAATAGCCTGTTGTTCTACATATCATTTTCAAAGGATGTTTGGGTATATGGCAGGTGTTTCCTTGGCTGAATATATTAGAAGAAGGCGTATGTCCTTGGCTGCTGTAGATTTATTAAATAGTAATGAGAAAATCATAGACATAGGATTAAAATACGGCTACACATCTCCAACGGCATTTAATAGAGCCTTTCAAAATATACATGGAATAAGTCCAACAAAGGCAAGAAAACATGATACTTCTATAAAATCCTATCCACCTATAAGTTTTAAAATGACTATTAAAGGGGTAGAGGAAATGAATTATCGAATTGAAGAAAAAACAGAATTTCGTATTGTAGGAATATCAGAAAAATTACATAAAAATATAGAGGAGAACTTTAAAATAGTTCCTAAAATGTGGGAAGAGGCTTCTACAAATGGAACTATTTCAACACTAGTATCTCTAATGAACGAAGAACCAAGGGGAATGTTAGGAGTTTCTGCCTGTAATAATGACCAAGAATGGAGATACTTTATAGCTGTTTCCAGTTCAAAACCTATTGGAAATAATTTTAAAGAATATATTGTCCCTTCTTTTACTTGGGCTATTTTCTCAGGCTCCGGTACAGGACAGTCCATTCAAGAATTAGAAGAGAGAATTATTACAGAGTGGTTTCCAACTTCCGGCTATGAATATGCCAATGGCCCGGATATAGAGGTTTATATAAATCCGGACCCAAATAATGCCAAATATGAAGTTTGGATTCCTGTTATAAAAAAGTAATAAATTAAAAAAGATGGGTTGTCTACATAACTCATCTTTTTTTAATAATTTTTGATATCTTTATATTTTATTATTTATCCCTCTTTATTTATCTGCTTCCATTCTTCTTCCAATATACTCATTTCCCAAAGGTTCCAATACTCATTTCCATTTTTTAAAGAATCCCTTATTAAACCATCTTTTTTAAAACCTATATTTTCATAACATTTTAGAGCAGATTTGTTAAAATCAAAAACTCCAAGGCTTGCCTTATGAAGATTTAAATCATTAAAAACAACCTTTAAAACTTCCTTTATTGCCTTTTGCCCAAAGCCTTTTCCTCTGAATTCTTCATCTCCTATTAAAACTGCTCCTATTCTTGCAACCCTATTATTTTTATCTATATTTAAAATGGCAATATGGCCTATTGTCTTATTAATATTTTTATTCCTAATTTTAAATACCAATTTATTTGAACTTTCATAATTTGCATCTTTAATATATTTTTCTAACTGCTCCTTTGTTAATGGATATTTAAAGGTATTGCCACTCCACTGAAGTAAAAACTCCCTAGAGTCTATCAAATTAATTAACTGTTGGAAGTCGGTTTTTTCAAAGTATTTTAACTCAATCATCTATTATCTCCCTTAAAATGTATAGAAACATATTATCTTTATTTTTAAACAAGCATATCTCCTATATTGCTAAGTAAGGCCAATACTGTATAATTATAATAGATTATACCATAGTGGTATTAATAATATTAATAGGTAATTTAAGGAGAAATAATGAAAAAATCTTTTTTAAATAATGAAAAATTATTAGAAGTTATTAAAGAATATCCTACTCCTTTTCATATTTATAGTGAAAAAGGAATAAGAGATAATATAAGAAATTTATATAAGGCCTTTTCTTGGAATAAGGGCTTTAAAGAATATTTTGCTGTAAAGGCTACTCCTACTCCGGAAATATTAAAAATCATGAAAGAAGAAGGCTGTGGACTTGACTGTTCCAGTATGGCAGAATTAATTTTAGCTGAAAAAACAGGTTTTAAGGAAGATAACATTATGTTTTCTTCTAATGCAACACCTTACGAGGAATATGTAAAAGCAAGGGAACTAAAGGCTATTATTAACTTAGATGACTTCTCCCATATTTCCTATTTAGAAAAACATGCCGGTCTTCCAAATACCATTTGTTGTAGATATAATCCCGGTGAATTTAAAATACATAATAATATAATGGATAATCCAAAAGATGCTAAGTATGGCTTTACAAAAGAGCAACTGAAAAAAGGATTTCTACTACTTAAGGAAAAAGGCGTAAAAAACTTTGGCTTACATGCCTTTCTCACCAGTAATACCCTAGGAAATGAGTATTATCCGGCCCTTGCAGCAATGCTTTTTGAAACTGCTGTTTGGCTAAAAAAGGAAACAGGCATTTCCCTATCCTTTATAAATCTTTCCGGTGGTATTGGTATACCATATAAACCTGAGGAAGAGGCTAATAATATTTTTACAATTGGTGAAATGGTCAAAAATGAATATAATAGAATTTTAAAACCCTATAATCTTGATAATATTTCTATTTTTACAGAGCTTGGTAGATATATTACAGGGCCTAATGGTCAATTAATTACCAGGGTAATTCATAAAAAAGAAACCTACAAAAACTATATTGGTTTAGATGCTTCAGCAGCTAATTTAATTCGACCTGCCATGTATGGAGCCTACCATCATATAAGCATTTCCGGTAAGGAAAACCTGACTAATACCAATTTATATGATATTACCGGCTCCTTATGTGAAAATAACGATAAGTTTGCCATTAATAGAAAGATGCCGGAAATTAATATTGGAGATGTCTTAATAATTCATGACACCGGAGCCCACGGTCATTCTATGGGATATAATTACAATGGCAAACTACGTTCTGCAGAACTACTTTTACAAGAAAATGGAGATGTAAAGTTAATAAGAAGGGCCGAAACCTTAGATGATTATTTTGCTACAATAAAAGATTTTTTCTAGTACAAAAAAGAATATAAAAGAGATATTTCTCTTTTATATTCTATAATAGTGAAAACAGGTATTTTTCTATTAATGGTATTGTTATAACTGACAATAAGGTACTCATAAATACAGCTATGGAAGCTGAACGAATACTTTTCTTATATTGTGTAGCAAGCATTACAACCATTGATGCTGCCGGAAATCCTACATTTAATGTTATCATCTTTATTAAGTAATCATCTAGTCCAATTAATCTTGTTATTACAAATACCAGTACTGGTAAAACTACTAATTTAATTAAAGAATATACTAGAATCTTATAGTCCTTAAATAAGTATTTTATTTCTATTGTTGCTAGGGATGAGCCTATCATCAACATAGATAGTGGAATTGTAATATTACCGATTGAAGCAAATATTTCATTTAACACATAGGGAATTTTTATTCCTGTTAAGTATATTACCAAGGCAATAATTGCTGCTAAAAATCCCGGATTTATTAGGCTCTTTAACCCTTTTTTTCCATCTGTTGTTATGTCCTTTGTAAATAAATACATGCCATAGGAAAAAAGTAATATATTAAAGGGTAGGTTCATTATTGTTGAAACAAATATAGCAGAATCCCCTAATAATGATTGAAATACAGGATATCCTAAAAATGCTACATTTCCAAATATCATTACTACTTCATGGACAGGAAGTTCAAATTTATTTAAGGGCATTATTTTTACATATATTCTCGCAAACACTATAAGGGCAATATATGTTATTACTCCTATTGCCATTACTAAAAATATATTTACCGGTATAGGCCCTGATTCACTTGTTGATATAGAGGAAATAATAAGTAATGGAGATGTAATATATAACATTAAGGTAGAAAAGGTCATATTGGAATTTTCATTAATAAATCCAACTTTTCCTGCTATGTATCCAATTATTATTACTCCAAATAATACCAACATGGTACTTTGTAAACTCGACAAATAAACACCTCCTATATATTATTTTTCTTCTATAAAAATATTTGGAGCTGTATAGTAGTCCCTTGCTCCAGAAATTAAGTTATCTTTTCCTATTCTTGTATAAGGAGCTATAAATTTTTCATTATATATAAACATTCCCAATACTACACCAAAGTCATTTACTTCAATTTTTCCGTCTTTGTTAAATTCTACAAAATGAACTGGATCCATGTCATAATATTCCTGATAAATATAGCCTGTTGCCAGTATTTTTCTTAAGATTTTTTCAAATTCCTCTTGCTTATGGTCCCTTCCTGTATATATTCCATGGGAGGCATAGTCATCTATAGGCTTTAGAATATAGTTGTCCTTATTTTTACTAACTATATTATAATCCTCTTCTGTTTCAAAGTCTTCAGTGTAAGGAATTGATTTATCTAAAAAGTCATTTTCCTCTTTAGATAGAATTTTTCTTGTTTCCTCAAGTCTAAATATTTTATAAGTTGGTTTATAATGCATAATTTGACTTCTAAAGGAGCCTAACATCATAAATGCGTTGTCCTTATATGCATTGATAAATGGTTGTATTTCCTTAAGAATTTTCATTAATTCAACTGTTACTATTCGCCTGTAAACTAAATCTATTTCATAGTCACCGTAAACTAATTTTCCATTTTTATAATCAAGGTCCTTAATGTCTACAATTTCACAGTTTAATCCTAATTTTTCATAGGCTTTTTTAAATTCCCTAAATTCATAAGGAGTTCCTATTTCCAATATGTCCACTATGGCTACATTAGGCTTTTTCCTATTTCCCTTATATTTTTTATACATTTCATAGGATATTTCAGCCCAGGAGTTAATTAAATCAATATTTGATAGTTTATATTTCTTAGACAACTCCTTCATTGCCTCTGTTTCAAGTAATATTGGACCTAGGGTATTATCTTCATTCATAGCAGAAGAGCCATCTGTATTAAATTCTACAAATTTAAATTTATCTCTCCCGTTATAAAAAACATCATATCTACAGATGGGAACAGGTATATCATAACCAGGGTCATGAATTATTAACTCTTCCAACTCTTTTGAAAATTTAAATAATTTCCTATATTCTTTGTTATTTACATATTCTTTGGTTATTTTTTTTGTAATTGACATTAACATGTCAGACATATATTGAAAATCTTTTTTGTTTTCCTTGTCGTAAAATAAACCCTGATAGGTAATAGGTATTGGTTCTCCCTTGTAAATAGCATTTGAATTCTTTACCTTTTCCAACATATTTAAGTAATCCTTATAATAAAAATTTTCATCTTTTTTTATTATATTTACATATTCATTTACATATTTATCGTTATACATTTACTTTTCCGTTTTTAATACTACTGGCTTTACAGCAGCATTAAGTCCTTCCTTTGTATATATTTCTTTAAATTCATCCCTTAATGTTCTTTTAGAATCCAACATTTTTTTCAAAGGTTCTAAGTAATTTCTTTCATTTTCATCTAAACCCTTTGATGCTAGTTCTGTTAAGGTTTTTCCATGTTCTAAAATCGTCTTGTTTAAATAAACAGCATTAATACCATGTTTTTGAACTTCTTCTTTTCCCCTTATTGCCTCTTTATAGCTAGTACCTTTTGCAATTTCACACATTTTCTTTATATTTTCCTCATTGTAAAAAAGTCCTTTTATTAAGGCTACTATTGCAAAATTTAATGGGTATGGTACTGAATCAAACATTCTCATTTCAATATAGGTTTTTACCCTTATGTCCGGAAAAACTATAGATAGTGCATGGAATATTAAACCTTCATCTAATTCATATTCATCTGCAAGGTCCTCTAAAGTTCTATTTTTCGTATAGATATATTCACCATTGTTCTCAATAAAAATCGGAGGAGTATTCAATATTTTTTCTGCATATTTTTCATAACTTATATCTTCATCAAAAGCTATTTCAAAAAGTCCTGACCTTTCCTTGTCTGTATTTTCCCAAATCTTTTGCCTTATTGTATATGTTTCTAATGGTTCCTTTTCAAATATATAGGTATTGTCAAATAAGCCATAAAATATAGGAGTTAATACATTTGACAGAAAGTATTTCCTTTTAAAATCCTCTTCATTTAAATAATCGATTGTTACTTGTAAAGATGCAGTCCCCTTCATCATATTATGAGCCATAGTTCCCTTGTTTTTAAAATAATCATACATATAGTCATATCTTTTTTTAGGAAGTATTTTTATTTCGTCTATTTTCATATTTGGATGGTAACCTAATGAAACTAGCATTTGATTTTTACTATTTAAATACGGTACTAATTCATTAAAAAATTCTTTAAATTTATTTTCCAAATTCCTTATATCCGTATTGGACTTTATAGCAACTTCAAATTGACTACCGGGTTCTGTACTAATGGACAGTTCCCCTTTTTCTAATCCAAGTACATATTCTCCTTCTTTGTAAGGAATAAAATCCTTAGTAGTTAAATACTCCAGTGTTTCACCTACGCCATTTTCACCATAGTATGAAACGGTTTTTAAATCATCTTTATTTACAATAAAATTTTCCATTTCTAAACCAATGGTAATATCTTCTAGTTTTTTCTCACCGGACTTAATATAGTCGGCAATTTTTTTTATTTTTTCTTGTTTTTTCATTATCCCTATCCTATTTTACTAAATCACAAATATCTCCGTTTATTATTTCTATTAAATCCTTTGGAGATATTTTAATTTGCGCCCCTAATTTTCCCCCACTAACATATATTTGATTAAATTCCATGGCGGAATTATCTATTACTGTTTTAAAGAGTTTTTTCATACCTATTGGTGAGCAGCCTCCTCTAATATAACCAGTTAATTTTTTAATATCCTTAACATGTATCATTTCAATTTTCTTAACCTTAACTGATTTTGCAGCCTTTTTTAAGTCCAATTCCCTATTTACAGGAATAACAAAAACATAATTATTTTTATCTGCACCAACTGTTACTAGGGTTTTAAAAACTATATTTAAATCCAGTCCAACCTTATTTGCTACTGAAACTCCATCTATATTTTCATCAACCTCATAATTTATTATTTCAAAATCTATTTTTTTAGATTCTAAAATTCTCATTGCATTTGTTTTACTCTTCTTCATTACTCTCTCACCACTTAATTTATATACCCATTATACCGTTTAATATATTGGAACAATAGGTATAATAATACTGGAGGGTATTATGGAAAAATTCGAAATTAAAGTTACATATATTAATCATAGTTGTTTTTCAATAGAAACAAAAAACTATCTATTTATTATTGATTATTTCAAGGGAGATCTTCCTAAACCAATAATAGGTAAAAAAACAATTTTTATTGTTACACATTCCCATAATGATCATTTTTCAAAAAAGATTTTTGAATATGGAAATTTTAAAGATAATATATATATTTTATCAAAAGATATTATAGAATTGTATAAAAATGAAAATATTATTTATTTAGACAGTCCTAATAATAAAGACGTTGATATTAATACAATGAAAAAAATTTGGAAGAAGGACAATGTCTTTATTTTAGATAAAGATGAAAAGTTTTCCTACCATGACGTAGATTTTTATACCTATGGCTCTACCGATAGAGGATTTTCTATATTAGTTGAATTACCTTATTTAACTTTTTTCCATGCCGGAGATTTAAATGATTGGGAATGGCCGGAAGACACAGATTTAGAAAGAAAACAAATGAAAAGCGATTTTAGGCAAGAAATCGATAAAATTCAAACCGATCAATTGGATTTGGCATTTTTCCCAATTGACCCAAGACTTAAGGAAGATTATGATTTAGGAGTTTCTTATTTTTTAGATGTACTTTCTCCTGAAATCTTATTTCCAATGCATATGTGGGATAATTTAGAATTTTCTAAAAAGTTTAAAGATGATTACGATGATATTTACACAGAAATTAAAGAAATAGATTTTGACGGACAAGAATTTTATATAACAATAGAAGTGGAGTAATACCCTAAAGTTAGAATTTATTGTAACTAGGACTATTTTTCTTATTGGAGATAAGGAGGTTCAAAAATGAGAAAATGGGAATGTACAGTATGTGGTTATATACATGAAGGCGAGTTTCCACCTGACATATGTCCAGTTTGTGGAGCAAGTAAAGATAAATTTATACTTTTAGAAAATGATGACAAAGAAAGTTCAAGAAAGACTTTTACTAAAGAAAACAAACAAGCAGATATTATTGTTGTAGGAAGTGGAGCTGCTGCTTTATCTGCAGCTACTACTGCTATAGCTAATAATCTATCTGTAATAATTTTGGAAAAAGCAAACACATTAGGTGGTACTACTAAACGTTCCGGTGGTAGATATTGGATTCCTAATAATTACTGTCAAAAAAATTCTAATATTTCCGATTCTAAAGAAGATGCTCTATCCTATATGGCAAGGTATTCCTTCCCAACTAAATTCAATAAAGATCTTCCCTATTTAGGACTAAGTGAATATCAATATGAAATGCTGGAAAACTATTACGATGAAAGTGGTCCTATGATTGAATATTTTAAAAAAATAGGGGTTTTTGAAACTGTAATAGACTACGATTGGCAAGGAAATCCCCATGTTGACTATATGGAGAACCTTCCAGAAAACAAGGGAATACTCGGTCGTTCAGTTTATGCTAAAACCGATAATCTCAATAGTGGTGAAGGTGGTAAGGATTTAATTACCCTATTTTTAAAATGGCTTGAAAATCATAATGCCGACATAAGAATAGGTCATAGGGTTATAGATGTTATTAATGACAATAAGGGAAATGTTAGAGGCGTTATAGCAGAAGTTAACGGTAAAAAAGAGGAATTTATAGCTAATAAAGGAGTTATTTTTGGAACAGGAGGCTTCTCCCATAATAAAGACCTACTTCAAAGATTTCATGCCCATCCTTTAATTGGTGGTTGTGCAGTTCCAACTAATACAGGAGACTTTGTAAATATTTCACAGAAAATTGGAGCTCAACTTGGCAATATGACAAATGCCTACAGGGTTCAAAGTATGTTGGAAGTATATCTTGCTAATCCTGAAGGCTCCAGTAGTACCTTCTATTTTGTAGGAGATAGTTTTTTAGAGGTCAACAAGTATGGTAAGAGAGTAGTTAATGAAAAGAGAAACTATAACGACAGAACTCAAATTCACTATGTTTGGGATCCTGTAAAGGGAGAATATCCCAATGAATATCTGTTTTTCATCTTTGATAACAGGGCTTTAAATTATTGGATGGGCTTTCCTCCCTACCCTGCCGGCGACCCTAAAACAATGAACCATATAATAGTTGGTGAAAACATTGAAGACTTAACTAGTCAAATTAAAAATAGACTAAATAATTTAAAAGATAAAATTGGTAATTTTTCTTTAGAAGAAGATTTTAGCAAAAATTTAAAGGACACTATAAAAAGATTTAATGACTTTGCAAAAAATGGTAAGGACTTGGATTTTCATAGAGGTGAAACCAATTATGAATTAAATTATGCTACAATGAGACCATTTATTCCTAATGTTAAATGGCCTTCTGAAGACCAAGTTAATAGGGCAATGTATCCTTTAGATGAAAATGGTCCCTATTATGCAATAATTTTAGCTCCCGGCTCCTTAGATACTAACGGAGGTCCAATGATAAATAAATACGGACAAATTTTAAGGGATTATGACAATCCTATTAAAGGTTTATACGGTGCCGGTAACTGTGTTGCTTCTTCAGGGATAAATGCCTACTGGGGAGCAGGTGCAACAATAGGTCCTGCTATGACCTATGGTCATTTAGCAATACTTCATGCAGCAGGTTTAAAAAAATAATATTAAACTAAATAGTTTAGTAAAGTTACAATAAATATATTAAAATCGAGTAAGAAATTATTTCTTACTCGATTTTCTTTGTTAATATTTCCACTTACTTGTTAGTATTTTGTTAGTTTTAAAATTCCAACAAGTGATATTATATAATATATAAAGTCTTAGGAGATTGATATGAAAGAGTTGGAAATGATAATTATTAGCAAATTAATCTATGTTCTTGTCTTTTTTATTCTTATAATAATATATTTTATTGTTGCTGATAAATTTACAAAAAAAATAATCAAAAAGGTAGATGAAAAATACCCTACAGGTAAGAAAAAATCATTAATAAAATTTTTTATTAACCTAGTTGATATTTTAATTTTTATTTTAATATTTCACCTCTTAGATAAAATCTAAGAGGTGCTTTTAATTTTCTTAATTTTCTAAAGCTAATTTTCTCATTTTTTTAACTTCATCTATAGTTAGGGCTAAAGCTACTACTAAGGCTGCAAAGTCCGCAATTGGTCCTGCAAACATTATTCCCTCTATACCGAATATCATTGGTAATATTATTAATAAGGGAACTAAAAATAAAAATTGTCTTGTTAATGTAACAAATATTCCCTTTATTGGCTTTCCAATAGATGCAAAGAAATTACCAAATAAAGGCATTAGTCCATTTGTTATTGTAAATACCATAAAAATCCTAAAAAATCTTGTTCCAAATTCAAAATATTCCTTGTTTCCCGTTCCAAAGAAGGAGATTATTTCCCGAGGAAATAGCTGAAAACTAAGTAGTGCTAATGTTCCAACTATTAAGTTTATTTTTGTAGTTAATTTTAAGGTATCTTCCACTCTTTTATAATTTTTGGCTCCATAATTATAACCAAATATCGGTTGGCAACCTTGTCCTACACCTACACTTATAGATAAAAATATAAAGTTAACTTTAAATATAATACCAACTACTGCTAAGGGGATAACCGGTCCATATTTTGAAAGAGCTCCATAATGGGCAAGAACATTATTTAAGGTAATTTGCATAATTAGCATAGCAACTTGATTAAAGGAAACAGATGCTCCTAAGGCAAAAATTCTACTGATTAATTTAGTATGAACCTTTAATATTTCCTTTGTTATAGTAAATGTTTTAAATTTATATTTTAAATAATATACACTTAAGGCTGCCGATACTACTTGTCCAATAACCGTTGCCCAAGCAGCACCTGCCATTCCCCATTTAAATACAAATATGAAGATTGGATCCAGTATTGTATTTATTACTGCACCAACTACTACACAAACCATTGCATATTTAGGGCTTCCATCTGCCCTTATAATATTAGATGATGCAGTATTTAGTACTAAAAAAGGAAAACCAAAGCAGATTATTGAAGCATAGGTTTTTGCATAGGGCATAACTTCTTTAGTTGCACCAAATATTTTTAAAAGTGGCGTTATGAATATAATGGATAGTAGAGAAAAAACTATACTCATAAACACCATTAGCACAACTCCATTTCCAATATACTTCTGTGCTAATCTTTCCCTTTTTTCTCCCATTCTTAAATTAAAATTAGCAGCTGTTCCCACACCTATTAGTAAGGAAATAGCTGTAAAAATTGTTGTTAGAGGGAAGGAAACATTTGTAGCAGCGTTTCCTATTACACCTACTCCCCTACCAACAAAAATCTGGTCTACCATATTGTAAATTGCACCAACTAAAGTACTAATTATTGCAGGTAGTGCAAATTTAAAAACCAGTTTTCCAATTGGCTCTATTGCCAAGGAATTTTGTTCTACCTTTTCCGACATTTATACCTCCCAACAACTATTCACTCTAAATAATTAAAACTTTTTTCCTATTTTTAAAATAAACTAACAATTTCCAGGATATACATTTTTAAGATATTTTTTAGCAATTTCTACAAATCTATATATTGTTTCTAGCGGTGTCGGTGAACTATCCCACATTTTATAAGCTGGGAAAAACCTACTAATATGTAATGGAATTTCAGGGTTAATATCTGCAATCCACTTTACCATTTTCTTCAAATCCTCTTCATTGTCATTTAATCCCGGTACAACTAAATTAGTTAATTCTACATGGGTTATTTCCGTTGCCGTTTTTATATTTTTTAATATAGTTTGTAAATCTCCACCAACCCTTTTATAAAAATCTTCTGTAAAAGCTTTAAGGTCAATGTTTACAGCATCAATATGCCCTATTACCTCTTTAAATATTTCATTATTTATACTTCCATTTGTTACAAGTATATTTTTTAAAGAATGTTTATGTATTAATTTAGAACAGTCTAAAACATATTCATATCCTATTAGTGGCTCATTGTAAGTATAGGCTACTCCTATATTTCCCTCAGCTACTAGTTCCTCTGCCATTTCTACCAGCTCTTCCGGTGAAATATACCTTTTATTTATATTAGTTCCATCAGATGTAGCAATAATATAATTTTGACAAAACTCACAGGTAAAGTTACATCCAAAAGAACCTACTGAAAGAATCTTACTTCCCGGCATATAGTTATACAAGGGTTTCTTTTCTATAGGGTCTAAGGAAATTGAAGTTACCTGACCATAATTTATAGAAACAACCTTTCCATCTTTGGCCTGCCTGGCATGACAAAATCCAAATTGCCCTTCATTTAAATTACATCTTCTTGTACAAACATCACATCTTATTTTCATTTATGACGCACCACCTTAAAACGTTCAAGGGTTTGTTTATCGTGAGGATATATTCCTGCCTTTCTTCTGACAATTTTCAATTGTTCTTCCGGAGTGTCAACACCCTCAATATTTGGAAGGAGTAATCCTCTTTTCATACCACTAGTAACAATTAAGCCATACTTAGAAGTATCAAGTTCTTCTAAAGATGATATTGGCTCAGCTTCTTCCAATACATCTACACTATAGACTAATTCATTGAGTTCACTTTCTTCTACCCTTGGAAATCTTGGGTCCCTTGTTCCTGACGATATAGCATTTTCCAAAATTTCCTCTGCTACTGAATCCTTTGTAGGCTCTATAGTTCCTATACAACCTCTTAATTGTCCGTGTTTATAAATAGTTACAAAAACCCCTGCCTTTCTAGAAGTCATCTCCTCAGGTAAATTAGATGGCAGTTTTAATGTCTCATTTGTTCTTATGTAAGTTTCAAGGGATTTTCTTGCTAGTTCAACCCAAGGGTCAGAATTTTTCCTTAAATCCTTAACTCGGTCTTTTTCCTTTTCTTCATAAATTTTATCAAATTTACGGTTCTTATTTTCCCCAATTACTTCAAATTGTCCTGTTGCATAACCTACACCATAAGGTCCTTCTAAAGAAAATAACTCTGACTTTACTTCCTTACTGTCTAAGACTCCTGCCATTATTACAAAAGAACGAAGTCCACAATCGGCAGCTTTTTCCATAAATTCAGGACTAAATTCAAATAGTTTAGAAAAATCGGCAGTTTCTATAATTTCCCCTATTTTTTCATCATAAATCGGTCCTTCCGGTGCAAAACCATAAGGCCCTTCCGGTAATAATTTATGGGATAAATCTCCACTTGCAATATAGACTGCTTTTCTTGAAAGTTCTTCTGATGCTTTTTGAACAACTTTTCCAAATTCATAATGTTTTGTTAAAGACAAACCTGAAAGACCAATTCTTACTAATTTATAGTCCCTATAATATTTGTTTATATAATAAAGAGGTACTAAAATGCCATGGTCTAATTCATCATCTTGCTCTCCAAGAGTGCCTGCTGCTATATTTTTCTCCTGTGCTAATTCACTTATTTTTTCAACTAACTCGTTATCGTAGGGTATTTTCATCTTTACTTCCGGTACTCTAAAATTCCAAAAAGAACCTTCACCAAATTCCCCTGAAGATATATTTATATAATCTGCATAGGGTATAGCATGAGGTGAACTTATTATAATTGTATCCGGTTTAATACTTGCAATAATTTTTGCTACTTTTTCAAATCCTTCAATAGTCTTTTTTGCCTTTCTTTCTTCACCTTTACCAACTTCCGGAACTATTATTGGTGGATGGGCCAATATAAAAGTATTTTTTATAGTCATTTTTTACTCCTTTCTTTAATTTTGAAAACATCTTCCCTAATATAACCTTATCACTTAAAAAGTTTAATTTCCATATTTTCATTGTTTTTTTAATACTTTGATATACTAGTAGTAGGGATATTACTAACTTTAAGAGAAAGGAGACAAAATGATAGAGTTAAAAGGTAAATACAATTATGCTATAGTATTTACAGATGATTTAGAAATTCAAGCTGAAAAACAAATTACCAACTTATTAAATCATGAATTTATAAAGGACAGTAAAATTCGTATTATGCCAGATGTCCATGCAGGTATTGGATGTACAATAGGAACTACAATGACTATTCAAGATAAAATAGTTCCTAACTTAGTAGGAGTTGATATTGGCTGTGGAACTGAAACAGTCCTACTAAAAAATAAAAATATAGAACTTGAAAAACTGGACAAAATAATTCATAATTCAATTCCATCGGGTTTTGAAATTCGTAAAACTGTTCACCCCTATATTGATGAACTGGCTTTAGAAAATTTAAGATGTTTAAACCATATTAATATAAAGCGAGCAAGGTTAAGTTTAGGTACTCTTGGTGGCGGTAATCATTTTATAGAGATTAATGAAGATGAAAATGGCCAGCTTTATTTAGTAGTCCATTCCGGTAGTCGTCATTTAGGAAAACAAGTAGCTGAATATTACCAAAATCTTGCCTTTAAGGATTTAAAGAAGAAAAATATTAGAATAAATAAGAATTTAGCCTATTTAGAAGGAAAACTATTTGATGACTATCTTCATGATATGGCCTTAGTGCAAAAATATGCTGAAAAAAATAGACATGCAATAGTTTCAGAAATAGTAAAGCAAATGAAGTTTAAGGTTATAGACTCCTTTACAACAATTCATAACTATATAGATATTGAAAGTATGATTTTAAGAAAAGGTGCAGTTTCTGCTAAAAAAGGAGAAAGACTATTAATACCAATTAATATGAGGGATGGAAGTCTACTATGTATTGGTAAGGGAAATGAAGAATGGAATTACTCTGCTCCCCATGGTGCCGGTAGAATATTAAGTAGAAGGGCAGCAAAGGAAAGTTTTAAAATGTCCGACTTTAAAAAATCCATGGAAGATATTTATTCAACTACAATAAATAAAGGTACCTTAGATGAAGCACCTTTTGCCTATAAGCCAATAGATGAAATAATTGCAAATATAGGAGATACAGTAGAAATAGTTGGGGTTTTAAAACCCTTGTATAATTTTAAGGCTGTAGAGTAAAAAATAAATATGAAATTTAGCAAGTGTTTTACATAAAAATACTTGCTTTTTATTGTTATTTTATAGGGTATAAATGATTATGAAATATTTATAATAAATATATTTTATAAGGAGAATTGTATATGAATAAGTACACAAATCATTTAATAGACGAGGTTTCACCCTATCTTTTACAACATGCTCATAACCCTGTAGATTGGTATCCTTGGAGTGACGAGGCTTTTGAAAAGGCCACTACTGAAAATAAACCAATTTTTCTTTCAATTGGCTACAGTACCTGTCATTGGTGTCATGTAATGGCCCACGAATCCTTTGAAGATGAAGAAGTTGCAAAAATTTTAAATAAAAACTTCATTTCTATAAAAGTTGACAGAGAAGAACGTCCAGACATAGATTCAATTTACATGAATGTTGCTCAAACATTAACAGGCTCCGGAGGTTGGCCTTTAACTATTATTATGACTCCTGAAAAGAAACCATTTTTTGCCGGAACATATTTTCCTAAAAATAGTAAATATGGAAGAACAGGATTAATTGATCTTTTAAATACAGTTACAGATAAATGGCTAAAGGACAATGAAACTATTTTAAATTCAAGTAAGGAAATAACCTTAGCCATTAAAAACTATGAGGAATCTAAAATCAATAAAGTAGTAAAAAACAATAAGGATTCAATTATTGACGCTATTGAAGGTTTAGAAGGTAATTTTGACTCTCAATACGGTGGATTTGGAAATGCTCCTAAATTTCCAACACCTCATAATTTACTATTTTTACTACATTGCCATAAACTTGGTTTAAGTAAAAACGCCCTAGCTATTGTAGAAAAAACCTTAACTTCAATGTATAAAGGAGGAATTTTCGACCATATTGGCTATGGTTTTTCCCGATATTCCACAGATAGTAAGTGGCTAGTTCCCCATTTTGAAAAAATGCTTTACGACAATGCCTTATTAGTTATAGTGTATTCTCAGGCCTATCAAATTACTAAAAAAACCATCTATAAATATATTGTTGAAAAAACCTTAGAATATATTTCCAGGGAAATGACATCAAAGGATGGCGGCTTTTATTCTGCCCAAGATGCAGATAGTGAAGGTGAAGAAGGAAAATATTATACTTGGGACTACGATGAAATAATAAAAATTCTAGGAAAAGATAATGGTGAAGATTTTTGTAAATTTTATAATGTAAGTAAAAGAGGAAACTTTGAAGGTAAAAATATTTTAAATTTAATTAATAATGATGAACTTTTACCTAATAACGAAATAAAAGAAAGTATAAATAAACTATATAATTACAGATTAAAGAGATACCCCCTTCATAAAGACGATAAAATACTTGTTTCTTGGAACTCAATGATGATTACAGCCTATGCTATTGCAGGAAGGGTTTTTGAAAATAATAATTATGTAGATATAGCTGAAAAAGGATTGGATTTTATAAAAAACAATTTAACAAAAGAAGATAATTCCCTTTATATAAGTTACAGGGAAGGCAATGTAAGTGGTAAGGGGCTTTTAGATGACTATGCCTATTTGGCTTGGGCTAATTTAGAAATGTACAAGACTAGCTACAAACCTGAATATCTTCTTAGTTGTAAAAATATTTTTAATAAAATAGAAAAGGACTTCCTTGACCCTAAGGGCGGATACTTTTTAAGTGCTAAAGACTCAAAGGATTTAATATACAGGCCTAAAGAATTTTACGATGGAGCTGTTCCTTCAGCTAATTCAATACTTGTATATGTTTTTTCCAAATATTCTAAATTAACGGGAGATTCCACTATTCAAAATAGTTTAGACAAACAACTAAAGGTTTATTCTTCCCTATTTGAATCCCAGCCCTTAGCCTATACCTTTGGCTTACAGGCACTACTTTTAAATATTTATCCTACTAAGGAATTGGTTTCCATTATAGAATCAGAAGATATAGAAGCTTTGAAAAAGGAATTTTCTAATATTTACAATCCACAAATTACAAATTTAGTAATTACAGAGGAAGTAAAAGACACTATTAAAAAATTAGCTCCTTTTACAGAAAGCTATTTAGAAAATAGTAAACTACCATCTTATTATTTATGTGAAAACTACACCTGTTTAGAACCGGTAAATAGCATTGATGAAATTATAAAGGAAATAGGGTAAAAAAAAGTGTGAAAACTTAGATTTTCACACTTTTTCTTTTTAATAACTACTTTGATTTTATTGGAAAATAGATTTCTGTAATATTATCCTCTGGAGCTACTTCATGTACATTTGTTAAATATATTTCAAAAGGTGCTGAAGATAAAATATAATTATTTTCTTCTATCCATTTAACAATTGCTGCATAAGTTTCTGATAATTCAGTATATGCTCCTCTATGAATTGCCATTACACAGGTTTTTGGTTGAAATATTCTTGTACCAGCAACTTCTTCTAATATAGGAATTGCTAGTTCAGTATCTGTACTTTCAGGTATAAATTCCTCATCATAGTAAATGGTCATAGGAGGTCCTGTAATTGTTAATTTTTCAATTTCAATTCTTTTAAATAGTTTCTTAACATATTTATTATAATCTTCTATATTCATTACATTTCTTGTAGATAAAATATTAGTTTTTGGAAAATCGTTAATTTTAATTTCTATATTATCCATATAGGCCATAATATTATCTCCTTTTTCTAAAATATTAAGGTCCTTCTCCATTACCTTTAACAAGTAATTACTTTCTGAAATCTTTATTTTTAATTTTTTTCTTTTTTCTTTAATCATATTTATTAATTTCTTATTATTATTTGAATTACTTATTACATTTTTTACTTCATCTAATGAAAAACCATATTTTTTGAATTTTTGAATTAATATCATATCATCTAGTTGATCTATATTATAATATCTATAGCCTGAATACTCATCAACTTTAGCTGGTTTTAAAAGATTTATTTCGTCATAATAATGTAAAGTCTTTACCGTTGTATTAGATATTTTAGAGAACTGACCAATCGTTAACATAAAGGTACCTTCTTTCTTTGTATTAATACTATAATCAGTATATTATATCCTGCTACAGGAGAGTCAATACCATATGATAAAATCTATTTAAAAATTATTAATATAAAAAAAGATACCCTTACGAGTATCTTATTTAAAATAAGTTCTATAGGATTTTCTAATATCAAATAACATTTCTATAAAGGAAGGGTAGTAGGATAAAAATTTATCTTCTTTTATTAATTTTATGATTTCATCCTTACTTGCCCATTTTACTCTTTCCACTTCCTCTTTTTGTAATTTTAATCTACTTATATCTATTTCTTTTTCTAGTAGAAAAATGTCATCAAATCCGGTAGGAAAGTTTAAGGTTAAATGAGGTCTAATATCTTTTAAATCCAATTTTATACCAAGTTCTTCAAAGGTTTCCCTCTCAGCAGCTTGGTAACTTTCTTCTCCTGTTATGGCATTACCACCTGCTGTTAAATCCCACAAACCAGCTCTTATTTTCATAAAGGCTTGTCTTTTTTGTATTAACATTTCCCCCTTGGAGTTAAATATACAAACATGAACTGCTAAATGGTATTGGTTATACCCTATTTTACAATCTGTACCTGTTACACCTATTTTATTTCTATATTTATCATATATATCCCAAGTTTCCATACTTTACCTCTAGAATTTTAAATATCTTTTGCTAAATTATATAAGGCTAAGGTATATATTTCAAGGTTTTTTAAAAGATCTTCTTCTGTCATATATTCATTTTCCTTATGAGCTATTCCCTTTTGTCCCGGAAAGGATGGTCCAAAGGCAACTATATTAGGCATTTTTCTTGCATAGGTTGCTCCAGTTGTTGTTACAGGTCTTCCATCTAAGCCGGTAGATTTTTCATAGGCATCCTGTAATAATTTTAGTCTTTTATCATCCTTTGGAAATATTACACTTGGCATTGATTTAATTATTTCCATTTGGCTGTTTTCAGGAATATTATTTTTTAAATTCCTAACTAATTCATCTTCTTTTATAGTTACAGGATATCTGGAACTAAATTGAATTTCTATTTTGTTATTTTCTTTTTTTATATTGGTTAAGGAAACTTGAGTTACTCCTGAATCTAAATCTTCAAATCTAATTCCTAAATTTTTTCCTTCATAATCTGAAAAGGAATCATAAAGCCAAGTCATATATTTGCTTAATTTATTATCTGAATCCTTTAAATCCCTTGCCATTAAAAGTATTGCATTGTTTCCCATTTCCGGAGCATTTGAAGGTGATTTTTTACCCTTGTATATTTTTTCTTCTTTGTTTTTATATACTATTTTTACCTTATCCGGTATAAAACTGGAACTAAATTCTCCACTTATTTTATTTATTATGTCCAGCTCATTATTTTCAAATAAAGTTGTTAGCTTTATTCTAACAACTCCTCTTTCGCCATAAACTACAGGATATTTACAATCCGGCGTATAGCCAAACACCGGAGGTTTTTCTTTTTGTAAATATAGGTCAATATCCTTTGAACCATTTTCTTCGTTGGAGCCGAAAATAATTCTTATTGGTGTTTTAGGAAGAATATTTAATCTTTTTAATATATATAATCCAAATAAATTAGCTAAAATCGGTCCCTTGTTGTCCAGTATTCCTCTGGCATAAAAGACACCGTCCTTTAAGGTTAATTTATATGGATTTGTACTCCAACCATCGCCTGCTGTTACTACATCTAAATGTCCAAAAATTCCAATGTATTCCTTACCTTCTCCATATTGAATGTAGGTCATTGCATTATTTACAATTTTACCTTTAAAGCCTAATTTTGTTCCAATTTCCAATATTTTTTCCAATGCTTTCTTAGGATATTTACCAAAGGGAGCATCTTCTTCAGCTTCTCCAAGTTCACTGGGTATTTCTATTATTTCTTCTAATACTTTATAAAAATCTTCTTTTATTATCTCTATTTCTTTTTTTATAGTATTATATATTTCCAATTTATTTTCTTCCATATTCATTTCCGTTCATTTCATAAAAATGATAACCTGCTCCTATTAAGTTGGCATCATTTCCATAATTTGCCTTTCTAATGTCAGGATATAAAGGAGAGCGTTGACCATATTGCATTATTTTATCCATTTCTTTTTCAATTTTTTCAACTAGGTCCTCTTTTGCTGTAATTCCTCCACCAAGTACAATAATTTCTGGATCTATTATATATTGTAAATTATAAATACCTAAGGCCAGATAGTGAAATAATTCCTCTACAGCTTTCTTACATATTTCATCGCCTGAATCTGCTAAATTAAAAACCTCTTCTCCTGATAGTTCTATATTTTTAATTTTAGACACTTTTTCAGCCATATGAACTGCTGAGCCTAGTATTGCCCATTCATTTCTTCCATCAATTAACATCATCCCAAATTCCCCTGCGAAAGAATGAGAACCTTCCTGAATTTTCCTATTATATACTATAGAACCTCCAATTCCTGTTCCTATTACTACAAATATCATATCTCTCTTGTCCTTTAAGGATTCATGGTTAATTTCTGCAATACATGCACAATTAGCATCATTTTCAAAAGTTACAGGTATTTTAAACTCCTGTTCAAATATTGTAAGAAATTCCGGATTATGAATATATCTTAAAGAACTGGCACCATCTATTTTTCCTGTGTCATAATTAGGAATACCTGGAACACTAAAGGCTATACCTTCTATATTTTCTATTTTTTTATATTCATAAATTGTTTTAAATAATTCTTTTTCCATATCTGCCCAATTATCAGGCGATGAAAAAGATTTTTTGTTTTCTAATTTTTCATTATTCCATAAGGCGGTTTTTACACTGCTTCCGCCAATATCTATTGAAATTATCATATAATTATCCTAATCTAATGGTTTTTTTATTCTTTTTTCATAAGCGTCAAGCCATTCTTGAGAAGCTACTTCCACTAAGGTAGTTTTGTTTGGTCCCGGATTGGCAATGTAAATTTCTACTTCTTCAGTATCGGTACCAACTACAAAAGAAAATTCAACATTTGTAGCTATTCCCCATTCACCTTGCTTATTCATACATACTAAGGACATTGCTCCAGCTTTTCCCCTAAGTTTTTTTAATCTCTCATCAAAATCATATAAGGCTTTATTTGCAGCTTCTTGAGGGTGAAGTCCTTCTTTCATAAGCCTAACTATTTCATAGCTTAAACAGCCCTTCATTAAATCTTCACCAAGTCCTGTTGCAGCTGCTCCACCAATTTCACTATCACAGTAAAATCCTGACCCAGATAAAGGAGAATCTCCTATTCTTCCTTCCTTCTTCATAAATAATCCACTACTTGAAGTTCCAACTGCCATACTTCCCTTTGTGTCAAGAACAACCATTCCAATAGTGTCATGGCCGTCATAAGGAGATAAACCCTTTGATTCAATTTCCTTTAGTCTAATTTCCCACATTCTTTTAGCCCTATCGGAAAGCATGTTTTTTATTTCAAAATTATTTTTTGTAGCGTATTTAGTTATTCCATCGCCAACTAAAAATATATTAAACCTTTCATGACTTAGATTTTCAGCAACTTCTATTGGATTTTTTATATTTCTACTTCCTGCTATAGCACCTATGTCAAAATTATCTCCATTCATAAATGCAGCATCAAGCTCTACTATTCCTTCTTCGTTAGGAAGTCCACCAAAACCAACAGATTTAAAAAATGGATAATCCTCTGTTTTTTTTATAGATTCGACTAAGGCCTCTCCACAGGACAAACCTTCTTTTAATTTAGGAATAGTGTCTATAATTCCTTCATAGGCCATACGCCAAGTTGCTATCATTCCATATTTCATATATTTCACTCCACTAATTTATTTAAAGATGATAAATTTGAACATCAGATGCTAAAAATAGATTTTCTATTGATTTTTCCGGTTTTTTGTCTGTAAAAATACCATTAATATCATCAAAATGTGCATATTTATAGGATTCGTTAAAATAAAATTTTTCATTTTCTATCATAACGTATTTATGACGACTATTATTTATTATTGCTTTTTTAGTAAGACCATCCTCGGCCCCTAAAGTAGTAAAGGTACTATCTCTAATGTCTATTCCACAAGTTCCTAAAAAAGCCTTGTCAAAACTATAATCGCCAATATATTCTATTGTTAAGGCTCCCATAAAACCATTTACTTTTGAATGCATTGTTCCACCAGTTCCTACAGCTGTAATTAAAGGATTTTTTACTAATGTTTGCAATATATCTATCATATTACTTACAACTAAGATTTTTTTATTACTCTCTGCCAATAATCTGGCTAATAAAATATTAGTTGTTGAAATATCTAGAAATATTGTTTCATTTTCCTTTATGTATTCAAAAGCTTTTTTAGCTATACGTTCTTTTTGAGCAACATGGTACATTTTTCTATCTACTACTTCTCTTTGTAAGGGATAATCTTTAGACAATATTGCTCCACCATAAGTTCTTCTTAATTTACCATCATTTTCTAAAACTTTTAAGTCTTTTCTTATACAGTCATCAGTTACTGAAAAAATATTACTTAATTCTTTTACTTTTACTTTTCCTTCTTTTTTTAATATTTTTTCAATTTCTGCATGCCTTTCTTCAGCAAACATAATTAATCAACTCTTTCGTTTTTTAAGGTCACTTCTAATACTGTATCTATATTATCCGGTAATATAGGGTTTTCACCTAGATTGGCAAATACAATATTAGGATAATCGCTATGAACCCAGCTTGTAGATATTGGTACTTCTGCTCCTGAATATAAATATTTTATAAAATCTACCTCTTCATGTTTAATACCAATTAAAGGTAATGGACCTATTGAATTTTCGTAAATATGAAAATATACTTTATTTCCTTTTTGTGTTACTCTTCCATAATCTGGTTTTTCAATTGAAGATTTCCCACATCCGTATATACTTTCACCATTATCCTTCATCCAATTTCCAATTATTTCCAATCTTTCCATTGATTCTTTCGGAATATTCCCCCTTGCATCAGGACCAACGTTTAAAATCATGTTTCCACCTTTAGATACACATTCTACTAATTTTTTTATAAGCATATCTGCCGGTTTATAGAATTTATCTGTAGCATGATATCCCCAATTATTATTCATTGTAACACAAGCTTCCCATACTAAGTCTTCCCCGTTTACATCTTGAATACCATTTGGTGGAATCATTTGTTCCGGAGTTACAAAATCTCCATGATATGGTGTAGGGTTTCCTTCTGCTAGTGAACCATACCCTTCTCCACTTACTTCCAATCTATTATCTATTATTACATCTGGTTGTAATTTTCTAACCATATTCATTAATTCTGTTCCACGCCAAACTTCTCCTCGCATATTATCATAGGAGAAATCAAACCATAACAAATCTAATTTTCCATAATTTGTACAAATTTCCTCCACTTGTTTATGCATATAGTCTAAGTAATTGTCAAAATCTATTTCTCTTTTATTATATTCTTCATTATTTCTCATAGGATGAATTCTATCATTTAATGAGGGATAATCATTATGATACCAATCTATTAAGGTAAAATATAATCCGACTTTCAATCCTTCTGCTCTTACTGCTTCAACAAAATCCTTAACTATATCCCTTCCAAGTTTAGTGTTTGTTGATTTATATTCAGTATATTTACTATCAAATAAACAAAAACCATCATGGTGCTTCGCAGTTAAAACTACATATTTCATTCCTGCATCTTTTGCTGCTTTTGCCCAAGCTTTTGGATTATAATCTACAGGATTAAATTCGTCAAAATATTTTTGATAATCCTCGTTAGATAATTCTTCATAACTTCTTCCCCATTCACCTCTTGCAGGAATAGCATAAAGACCCCAATGTATAAACATTCCAAATCTAGCATCTACATACCAGGACATTCTCTTATTATATTCTTCTCTATTAAATTTATACATTAAACTTTTCCTCCATTTCCCTTGCATAATGACACCTTACAAAATGTCCCTTTTCTATTTCTATATATTCAGGTTTTTCATTTTTACATTTATCAGTTGCATAAGGACATCTAGTTCTAAACAAACAACCTGATGGTAGCTTTGTTGGACTTGGAATATCTCCTTTTATAACAATTCTTTTTCGTTTTTGCTCAGGATCAGGTATTGGAACTGCTGACAATAAAGCTCTTGTATAAGGATGGGTTGGACGGTCGTACAAATTATCTTTTGAGGCTATTTCTACAATAGTTCCTAAGTACATTACTGCAATACGATCTGATATCATCTCTACTACACTTAGGTCATGAGAAATGAATAGGTATGTTAAATCATATTCCTTTTGAAGATCCTGCATTAAATTTAAAACCTGAGCTTGTATAGAAACATCTAATGCCGATACCGGCTCGTCAGCTATTATTAATTTTGGTCTTACTGTTAAAGCTCTAGCTATTCCTATTCTTTGTCTTTGACCTCCTGAAAACTCATGAGGATATCTTTCTCCATGTAATGGACTAAGCCCAACTACTTCCAATAATTCATGTACCTTTTTTAATCTTTCTCCACTGGACATGTTAGTATGAACTAAAAGAGGTTCTCCTATTAAATCTTGGATTTTCATTCTAGGGTTTAAAGAACCATATGGATCTTGAAATATCATTTGTATTTCAGATCTTAAACTTCTCATTTCCTTTTCTTTAATATTTGATATATTTTTTCCATCAAATATTATTTCACCACTATCAGGAGAAACTAAATGATTAATTAATCTTCCTGTTGTAGATTTTCCACATCCGGATTCTCCTACTAAAGAAAAAGTTTCACCAGCAAAAATATCAAATGAAACATCATTTACAGCATGAACAAATTTTTTCTTACCAAATAATCCCTTGTTTACTGCAAATGTTTTAGATACATTTTTAACGGTAACTAATTTATTTGCCATTTTTAACTTCTTCCTTTCTATTTGATTTACTAACTAAATAACATCTACATCTTCTTTCTGGATTACCTTCAATATTCTCTAGTTCAGGTTCTTGTTCTCTACAAATATCCATAACGTATTTACATCTTGGTGCAAATTTACAACCTTTAGGTAACATTGATAAATCCGGAACATTTCCCGGTATTGAATTTAATCTTTTTATTCCACTACGTAAAATTGGTACTGAGGCTATTAATCCTTGAGTGTAAGGATGTAATGGATTTTTAAATAGATCTTTTACAGGTGCTTCTTCAACTATTCTTCCGGCATACATTACAATTACTCTGGAGCACATTTCTGCTACTACTCCTAAATCATGAGTAATCATAAGTATCCCCATATCTTTTTCTTTTCTAATTTGTTCCATTAATTCGAGAATCTGTGCTTGAATAGTAACATCTAAAGCTGTTGTTGGTTCATCAGCTATTAATATTTTAGGATTACATGACATAGCCATAGCTATCATAACCCTTTGACTCATACCACCTGACAATTGGTGTGGATAGCTTTTTAAAGTTACATTAGGGTCAGGAATACCTACAAGTTCCAAAGAATCAAAAGCTATTTTTTGAGCTTCTTCTTTAGAAATATCATTATGAAGAAGTATTGCTTCTGTAAGTTGTTTTTCAACTCTCATACTTGGATTTAATGAATTCATCGGTTCTTGAAAGATCATAGATATTTCACTGCCTCTAATTTTCATCAGTTCCTTAGTATCTAGCTTTAAAATATCCCTTCCTTCCATTAAAACTTCACCTTCGGGATTTCTACTGGTATCTTTGTCAAGCAATCTCATAATAGACAAAGATGTTACAGATTTACCACAGCCGGACTCTCCAACTAATCCTAATATTTCTCCACTATCTATATGAAATGAAACTTTATCTACTGCTCTTGTCCATGTTTTATCTTTTTTAAATTCCGTACTTAAATTTTTTACTTCTAATAATTTTCCCATTTTAGCCTCCTAGTTCATTTTTGGATCTAAAGTATCTCTTAAGCCATCACCTAATAGGTTAAAGGCTAAAACAGTAACAAATATTATTAAACCCGGAAATAGTACAATATGTGGAGCGGTGTTTAAATAATTTCTTCCTTGAGACAACATAGCTCCCCAATCAGGTTCTGTTACATTTGCACCAAATCCCAAGAAACTCAAAGATGATGCTGCTAATATTGCAGTACCTATTCTCATAGTAAAATTTACTATTAAAGATTGTATGGTTCCCGGAAAAATATGAACAAACAAAATTCTTCCATTAGAACAACCTATTGATCTTGCTACTTCTACATAAGTTTGTCCTTTTACTGAAATAACTGCACTCCTAACTATTCTAGCAAAAGATGGTACTGTAAAAACTGCTACTGCTATCATTACATTTATCATTCCTGGTCCAATTATTGCTACAACTGCTATTGCCAATAAAATATCCGGAAATGAAAATAAAACATCACAACATCTCATTATAAATCCATCTATTAAACCACCATAAAATCCGGCTATAAGTCCTAATATTACTCCTAAAGCAGTTCCTATAACAGTTGCTATTAATGCACTCGATAAAGATAATCTCGTTCCTGTTACAAGTCTACTAAACACATCTCTACCAAATTCATCTGTTCCAAATATATGTTTAGCACTTGGTCCTTGTAATATATTTGCATAATCAGCTTCAGATGCATTAAAAGGAGCTATATATTCACCAAAAATTGCAATTAAAAACAAAAAGATTATTACACAAAAAGAAATAACCGCTGTTTTTCTTCTTAAAAACTTCTTAATGAATTCCTTGGTTTTGCTTTTTGGTTTAGGTAATTCGTTTTCAGATAATATTACATTTCTATTTTCAGACATAAGAATCCTCCTAATCGTATCTAACTTTAGGATTTATTACACCATATAATAAATCAACTACTAAATTTATAACAATATATTCTAATGCAAAGAATAATAGTAGTGCTTGAACTACCTTATAATCCCTAAAGTTAATTGAATCAACTAATAATCTACCTAGTCCTGGAATAGAAAAAACTGTTTCTGCCATTACAGATCCAGATAATAACCCTCCTATTTGTAGCCCAGCAACTGTAATAATCTCTATTAATGAATTTCTAAATGCATGTTTCATTACTACAAATTTTTCACTAAGTCCTTTTGCTCTTGCTGTTCTTATGTAACCTTCTCTCATTGTCTCTAACATTGATGATCTTGTAAATCTTGCTAAAACAGCCATAATTCCAGCTCCCATTGTTAATGATGGTAGAACATAACTTTGCCAACTTTCAAGACCACCTGTTGGAAACCAACCAAGAACAACTGAAAATTTTTGAATAAGTTGAAGACCTAACCAGAATCCTGGTATAGATATTCCTGAAATAGCTATTATCATACCAATATAGTCTAGAGTCTTTCCATGTTTTATTGCTGAAACTATCCCTATTCCTATTCCTATAATTGTTGCCCATATCATTGATGAAATTGTAAGCATAATAGTTGGTTTTAATCTTGGTATTATTGTATCTGCTACTGTCTTATTATTTTTAACAGACATTCCTAAATCACCTTTTACTAAACCTGTCATATATTCTTTGTATTGGGTTAGTAATGGTTTATTTAACCCTAATTGTTCACGTACTAATTCCACTTCAGCTTTAGTGGCATCTGGTCCAGTAATCATTTTTGCTGGATCTCCAGGAATCATATGTACAAACATAAAGATTAGAAAAGATATTACTAATAATAAAGGGATAATACTTAAAATTCTTTTTATACTATAACGTAACATTATTACCTCCTAAAAATAAAAAGCCATCTAATTTCCTATATACTGGATTAATTAGATGGCAATCTTCTATTATTGTGCTAATTCTGCATTTGCAAAATTAAACGCTCCATCTGGTGCTACATAAACTCCAGAAAGATATGATTTTGTTGCATAAATTATTTGATCATTTCCTAAAAATAACCAAGGTGCCTCATCCCATACTATTTTTTGTGCTTTTGCATATAATTCGCTTTGTTTTTCTGTATCAGCAGTTTTTAATCCTTCATCTAGTAATTTATCAAATTCTTCATTTTGGAAATATGCAGAGTTTGCATTTGTTGGAGGTATCATTGTACTGTATAACAACGCTCTCATTGAACTATCCATTGTAAAATCTGATGCTGACCAGTTAACATACCACATATTTACTTCAGCTTCTTCTTTTTCAACATATATTTTGTCATTTCTTGTTGCTTCTTCCATTGGTAATACTTCAACTTCTATTCCTATTTGTTCTAACTGTTGCTTAACAAATGTCATTCCTTTAATTTCTTGAGTCGTATTATCTCCCCAAATAGTTAATTTAAAACCGTCTTCGTATCCGGCTTCCTTCATTAACTCTTTAGCTTTTTCTAAATTATACTCATATCCATCTTGTTCTACATAACCTTCAATTATAGAAGGAACTGCTGAAGTTGCAGGTTTTGCATATCCTGAATACATAAGTTGAACAAATGCCTCTTTGTCTATTGCATAATTCATAGCCTGTCTAACTCTTACATCGCTTAATTCTGGTATTAATTTATTTAAAGCGACAAATCTCATAATGTTAGAATCGTTCTTTAATATATTAATATCCTCTGAATCTTCAACTGCTGCTAATTGATCTGAAGTCATTGGGTAAACAAAATCAGCTTCTCCTGTTTGTAACATTGCAGTTCTTGAACCAGCTTCTCCTACTTCTTTTACAGTTACAGAATCCACACCTGGTTTTTCTCCCCAATAATCTTCATTTTTTACCATTTTAGTATGACTTCCTTGCTCCCATTCTACAAATTTAAACGGACCTGTTCCTACTGGATTATTCATTATATCATTCCCAAATTCTTCAATAGCCTTTGGACTTACTATACAGAATTGGCTTAATCTATTTAAGAATGGTGACCAAGGTTCTGTTAACTTAAATACTATTGTATAATCATCTGGTGTTTCTAAACTTTCTACTCTAAAATTTTCTGTACCATCATCTTTAGTTTCAACAAATGTACGTCTTTGACGTAATTCATTATCTTTATTTATAACTCTTTCATAATTTGCTTTTACAGCTTCAGCATTAAAATCTGTACCATCATGGAATTTTATACCTTCATTTAATTTAAATGTATAGGTTAAAGAATCTTCTGATATTTCCCATGATTTAGCTAATTGACTAACCATTTTTTGATTTTCATCAAATTTAACAAGATTTTCAAATATTCCTCTTGTTGTTGCTATAGAGTTAGTATCTCCTATATTTGCTGGATCCATTGAATTTATACTTCCTTCTATAGCTATTACTAAATCATTATCCGGTGATTTCGCATCACTATTAGATGCTGTTTTTAAATTACCATCTCCACTATCTGTAGTTTTCTTTCCATTATCTTTGTTTCCACAAGCAGTTAAACCTAATACAAGTAAACTAGCTAGTAAAACAAAAACTAACTTCTTTTTAAACTTCATAATTTCCTCCTAAATATGTAATAATTTAAACATAAAATCGTTTTCTTATGTTGATTTGATTATACTATATGAATATTATTATTGTCAATTGTTTTGTATTGTTTTATTCAAATAAATTATTGATTCATATTAGTCAATAATTTATTTTTATATTTCTACCGATTTTATTAGTTCTCATATTATAAAATAATAAAGAGTAGGACTGTTTTAAAAAAACAATCTTACTCTTTATTGTTTACTTCTTTCTTATTTACATTAAATTTTCAATTATAGGGAAAATAAATAGTTTTATAATAAATAATACGCCAAGTATCCACATTACTATTCCTGGTTTATTAGCTTCTCCTTGTACAACTTTAACTAATAAGTAGGACATAACTCCCCACATTATACCTGCAGAAATTGAATATCCAACAACCATAAATATAATAGCAAATACTCCTGGGATTATTACATCTGCTTTATCCCATTCAAAATCTCTCATAGGCTCACACATCATAATACCTACCATTATTAAGGCAGGAGCTGTTGCAAACCCTGGTATAGCACCAATAATTGGGAAAAATGGTATAGCTAGTAAAAATAGTATTGCAGTAACTACTGCAGTTAATCCAGTTCTACCGCCTTCTTCTACTCCTGATGCAGACTCAACGAAAGTAGTTACAGTTGAAGTTCCTAAAATAGCTCCACAAGTTGTAGCTATAGCATCTGATGTAAAGGCACGTCCTGCACCTGGGAAGTTGCCATCTTCATCAACTAATTTAGCCTTTGTTGCTACTCCGGCAAAAGTTCCTAAGGTGTCAAATATGTCTACATATAAAAATGTTAGTATTACCATAACAAACTGTAATACATTTTCAGGACTTGAAAAAGCTGTTTTCAAACCTGTAAAACACAGTCCAAATGTTGGGGCTATACTTGGTGGTAAACTTACTACTCCTGATGGAAATAGTGAGAATAATCCTGCATCTGGATTTACTTGATACCAACCGCTTACTTGAGCTAGCATACCTAAAATCCATGTAGCAAATATTCCTATTAATAAGGAACCCTTTACTTTTTTAATCCATAAAATAATAGTAATAGCAAGACCTATAATAGCTAATGCTGTTGCCGCTTCTGTTAAATTAGGATTAACTGCTACTAATGTTGCAGGGTCACCAACTATAATATTTGCATTTTGAAAACCTATAAACATTATAAATAATCCAATACCTGCTGATATAGCCAAACGTAACTGTTTTGGAATTGCTTCCATTAGTTTTGTTCTTACATTTGTAACACTAAGCAAAATAAAAATAATTCCTTCTACTAAAACAGCTGCTAGTGCAAAAGATGGTTCATAGCCCATAGTTAATACAACTGTATAGGCGAAAAATGCATTTAAACCCATTCCAGGTGCTTGAGCAAAAGGTAAACCGGCAAATAATCCCATTAGCATTGTACCTATAACAGCTGAAAGGGCAGTTGCCATAAATACAGCACCTGAATCTAGTCCAGATTCAGAAAGTATATTCATATTTACCGGTAATATGTAGGCCATAGTAACAAATGTTGTTATACCAGCTATAATTTCTGTTCTTACATTGGTATTTCTCTCTTTTAATTTAAAAAATCTTTCTAAACTTTCCATACATCCCTTCTTTCTTTAAAACTATTTTCCCTTACTTTTATTATATATTTTATAATTATATGTAGCAAGTTAACATATTATTAAATTTTAAATACTAATATGAATTTAATAATACTATTCCTTGATTTATTATTTTTTTTAAGTTATAATTTTTGTTATTAAGGGGAGTAGCTATAAAAGTTTAATCGTCAATACGGAATCTTCACTAGGAATTTTCCCGGTTAAACACCCAAAGTGGTAGCAAGACCTTTGCCTTCATTATAGTGAAAGCAAAGGTCTTTTTTTATTAAGCTTCCAACCCAAATTTTAAAGGAGGTATTAAATGGAGTGGTATAATAAAAAACCTGAGGAAATTGAACAAGAATTAAATTCAAATTATTCTCAAGGTTTAAGCTCTAGTGAAGCAAAGTCAAGACTTGAAAAATACGGTCCTAATGCTTTAGAAGAAGGTAAAAGAAAAACCATCTGGGCAAAACTAGCAGAACAGTTTTTAGATCCTATGATTCTAATTCTTCTTATTGCTGCTGTATTGTCAATTATATTAAAAGAGGTTTCCGATGCAATACTCATTATGCTTATAGTTATTGCTAATGCTTTACTTAGTATTTATCAAGAGGGAAAGGCAGAACAGGCTATTGAGGCTTTACAAAAAATGGCTTCTCCCAATGCTACTGTTTATAGAGATGGTGAATTTGTAAATATTCCTTCCTCTGAACTTGTTCCTGGAGACATTGTTGAGTTAGAAACAGGAGATATTGTTCCGGCAGATTTAAGACTTATTGAAAGCTCCAACTTAAAAATCGAAGAAGCTTCTTTAACTGGAGAATCCGTTCCTGTTGAAAAAGATGCAGAAATTACTTTTGATGATGTTGTTGAAATTGGTGACAGGGATAATATGTCCTTTAGTTCTACTATTGTTTCCTATGGTAGAGGTAAAGGTGTAGTAATTGGAACTGGTAAAGAAACTGAAATTGGAAAAATAGCAACTAGGATTCAATCTTTTGATGATGAGCAAACACCTTTACAAAAGAAACTTGCTCAACTTAGTAAAGTTTTAGGAATTATTGTCGTTGTTGTTTGTGCTGTTGTCTTTGTTACTGGTTTACTATATAAACATCAACCTGTGAAAATGTTATTAACTTCAGTTTCATTAGCTGTAGCTGCAATTCCTGAAGGATTACCTGCTATAGTTACTATAGTACTTTCCCTAGGAATGACAAGAATGGCTGAAAAAAATGCCATTGTAAAAAAACTACTAGCTGTTGAAACTCTAGGAACAACTACCTATATATGTTCCGATAAAACTGGTACTTTAACTCAAAATGAAATGACTGTTGTTAAAGCCTATGTAGATAATAAGGAAATTGAAATAACTGGAACAGGTTATGAACCTAAAGGTGAACTTTTAATTGATGGAGAAAAAATAGATGAAAATAATTCAGGAAGTCTATATACTTTCTTAAATATTGGTGCTTTAACTAATGATGCTAGACTTATTGAAGAAAATGGAGTTTATTCATTAGCAGGCGATCCAACTGAAGGCTCTCTTTTAACCTTAGCTGGTAAATTAAATATTACTAGAGAATCAGCTAATGAAATGTACCCTAGAATAGAAGAAATTCCTTTTGATTCTACTAGAAAAATGATGACAACCTTCCATGATAAATTTATAGATAAAAAAGTTGTTTCTTTCACAAAAGGTGCTCCTGATATTATTATTGACAAGTGTACTAAAATATTAATTAACGGTAAGATTAAAGATTTAGATGAGGTTACAAAACAAAATCTATTTGAGCAAAATATAAAATTCGCTAGACAAGCCTTAAGGGTTTTAGCCCTAGCTTTTAAAACTCATGATAGTCTACCAACTAATATTGATTCAGAAAATATTGAAAATGAAATGATATTTGTAGGACTTGCTGGTATGATTGACCCTGCAAGACCGGAAGTAAAAGATGCAATAAAAGAATGTAAAACTGCTGGTATTATACCTGTTATGATTACGGGAGACTATTTAGAAACAGCTTTAGCAATAGCTAAGGATTTAGGTATTGCTGAAAGAGAAGACCAAGCTATAATGGGTAAGGAACTTAACACTATGTCTGAAGAGGAAATTAGGCAAGTTGTTAGGGAAAAAACCGTATTTGCCAGGGTTTCTCCTGAAAACAAGGTACAAATTGTAACGGCCTTAAAGGAAAATGGAGAGATAACCGCTATGACTGGTGATGGTGTAAATGACGCACCGGCTATTAAAAAGGCAGATATTGGTATTGCAATGGGTATTACAGGTACAGATGTTGCCAAAAATACTTCTGATGTTATTTTAACAGATGACAACTTCGCTACAATTGTTCATGCTGTAGAAGAAGGTAGAATTATTTATTCAAATATTAAAAAGTTCGTTTCCTTCCTACTTAGCTGTAATGTAGGTGAAGTACTGGTAATATTTTTAGCTATAATATTTAACTGGCCTACTCCATTATTAGCAGTTCAATTACTTTGGTTAAACCTAGTAACTGACCTTTTCCCTGCCTTAGCTCTAGGAGTTGAACAAGGTGAGAAGGATATAATGGAACAAGATCCTAGGGACCCTACAGAACCGATTATAGATAAAGAATTAGTAATTTCAATAGCTGTTCAGTCTATTGCTATAACAGTTTCTGTTCTTGCAGCTTACTATATATCCTTAGAATTATATGCAGAAGGCTGGAGAGAATTACATGCTGGTGGAAAAGCAATGGAAGCAGCACTGGATATACAGTTAAGGGAGCCTAGATCAATTGCCTTTGTTACCTTAATAATGGCTGAACTTTTAAGATCCTTCTCTGTAAGAAGTACAAAATATACAGTATTTGAATTGGGACTAACTACAAATAAAAGACTTGTTCAAGGAGTTACTTTCTCCTTTATAATAACTTTAATTGTTATTTATGTTCCACAATTACATGACTTATTTGATACCTACTCTCTAGGTTTAAGGGATTGGGCCTTAATATTACCATTGTCCTTCCTACCGTTTGTCATGGGAGAAGTTTGGAAGGTAATTAAGAGAAAGAAAAAATAATTAAACTTAAAAATGTGTGAATTAAAATTCACACATTTTTTTCATGCTTTCCATTTTTTCGTAAATCTTAGAAAAAGTATTTCCATTTCTTAAGCTAGTATATTCATATCCTTTACTTTTAGCTAGTTTTGCATATAAACTCCTACTATATAATCTTCCATCCCTATATATTGAAGTCCAAAAAATAACATTATCTACTACTTCTATTCTATCTACCTCTTCATTTAAAGGCTGTAAATCTTTAACTATATCTTCTATTTTATAATTATCCAACACAAAAATTATATTATGTAGATATTCTTTATTTTTATTCCACCATACAGGTCTATTTTTCACTAAGTTTTCTATTTTTTCATTGCTGAGAATAATAATCTTTAAATCTATTTCAAATATTTCTATTAATTTACTTTCTATATTTTCTGTATTTACTTTTTCATCTGATTTAAAAATAACAACTCCGGTATTTCCTAAAGTTATTACATTTTTAAATCCTAAGTCTGTAAA
>DUUN01000502.1 GCA_012841535.1 Gallicola sp.
ATTCCTATAATTAAAAAAGTAACTAGTCCTATTACTACACCTTTCATTATGACCTCCTAAAAAAATAGTTACTATAATTTTACCCAGTATAGTAAATGATAATTTAAAACTTATAATTCTTATAAAGTTTCCTAACTAATTACCATATCTTTCTCTTCCCCACTAATTTGGAAGTAATTCTTTTAAGGTAATAATTTTCTTTAAGTCATAATCTACCATAATTTCCATATTTTCATTTTCAATATTTAATTGCATTAAAAATTCTCTACAGGCACCACAAGGCATTCCTCCCAAGTCCTTAGGTCTTTCATTTCGAAATACTATTAAACGATTTATTTTACTTTGCCCACTATTCATATACATATTTAAAGCTGCAACCCTTTCAGCACACAAGTCCATTACACCACAGGTACTTTCAATACAAAAACCCCTATAAATTTCTCCATTTCCTGCTTCAATAGCACAAACAACATGATGGGCATATACAAAAGGAGAAACTTCCCTTGGTTTATATTGTTTTTTGCTTCATAATAAAGTCTTTTCCATATTTCCATAAATTATTCCTTTCTATTTTTGAATTTCACTATATATTATTATAGTATATTAATACTAATTAAAAGTATAAGGCATAATAACCTTTTCTCTACTATCTGTTGGCATTTTTGAATTTTGCAAAAGATTACAGTAGGTAATACAATTTGTTCCATGTTTTTTTCTTATTGAATAAATAGTATTTTCTAATTTTATATTTCTTTCATGTTCTTTTATATTTTCGAACATACATACTTGAAAGGCATAATTATCATCTATTAAATCTATTGCCCTTATTGTAATAGTACGCAAATTACTACTCCAATCATATTGTTTAAACAATTCCATTGCAGCATTTGTTAATTCTAAAGATGAAAATGTAGGATAGGCTAATTTCTTTTGAAATGTTTTTCTAGTTAATAAATTACTTCTTATATTTATTGCAACTCCTGTTGCTAATAATTTATATTCTATTAACTTTCTTGAAATGTCTTGGGCTAGTTCTTGAAAAACATCCCTTACTTCGTCATTATTTACTAAATCAGATTTAGTTGTTATTCCATGTCCTATAGTTTTTACCGGTGGCTTGTAGTGGTAATCCCTTACTTTAGAATCATCTATTCCATTAGCCCATTTCCATATTTTAACCCCATTTATTCCTAAGATATTTTTTAATATATTAGGCTTTGTTTTAGCTATGTCTCCAATTGTTTTTATTCCGATTTTATTTAATTTATTTTTAGTGGACTTTCCTACCATTATTAATTCATCACATTTTAAAGGCCAAACAATATTTTTAAAATTTTCCTTATTAATAATAGTTATTGCATCTGGCTTTTTCATATCACTACCTAGTTTTGCAAAAACCTTATTAAAACTAACTCCTATACTTACAGTTAAACTTAGTTCTTTTTTTATTCTATTTCTTATTTCCTCTGCAATTTTTTCTCCCGATTCAAAGAGTTTAGTCGAACCTGTAACATCTAGCCAGCATTCATCCATTCCATAAGGCTCTACTTGATTTGTATAATCATAATATATATTGTGGGCTTTTCTTGAATAATATAAGTACTTTTCATAATGTGGAGGTAAAATTATTAAGTTAGGACATTTCTTTTTTGCCTCCCAAATAGCCTCGCCTGTTTTAACTCCCATTTTTTTAGCTTCTAAAGTTTTAGCAAGAATAATACCATGTCTATTTTCCTCGTCCCCTCCTACAGCTAAGGCCATACCCCTATACTCTGGATAATC
>DUUN01000417.1 GCA_012841535.1 Gallicola sp.
AATAATCTTTCTAATAGCTACTGCACCATAGTCATAGTAAGGTTCTCTAACTGTTGTAAGTCTTGGTCTATATAGGGATGAAATTTTTATATCTCCAAATCCAGCTACTGAAATGTCCTCTGGAACTTTTTTATTATTATCATAGCAGTAGTTTAAGAAACCAATAGCAAGTCCATCTTCAGAGAAAAATGCAGCAGTTATACCTTCATGTTCAATTATTTTCCAAATTTCCTCACCGTATTTATAACCCTCTTTATCTGTAACTCCATCTACAGTGATTTCTCTAGAAAAATAATTATGGGCGTCCATAGCTTCCTTATAGCCCTTTAATTTTTCTTGACCAATTATAGCATTTTTATATTCTTTTACAAATAGAATTTTTTCATGGCCTTTACCAATTAAAAATTCCGTCATTTCTTTTGCAGCTTCTTTGTAGTTAATTGTTACAGAATATGTTTCATTAAAATTATAAAATTTATCTAATTGAATATATGGAATTGTTTGGTTTTGAAGCATATATACAACTTCAGGTTTAGCATCTTCTGAAATTAACACAATACCTTCAACTTGTTTTGTAAACATAAAGTTAATAATCTTTTTCTCTAATTCTATATCTCCATAGGAACTTGATAATAGTATATCATAATTATACATTCTTCCTACTTCTTCAATTCCCCTAACCATTTCTGTCATATATGATATAGCAATATCTTTTACTATTACACCAATTAAGTTGGATCTTCTCATAACTAAAGATCTGGCTAACTCATTTGGCTTAAAATCTAATTTTTTTATAGCATCTAAAACCTTTCGCCTCGCTTCAGGACTTACAGGTTTAGAATCGTTCATTACTCTAGATACAGTGGATATAGAAACCCCAGCTAATCTAGCTACGTCTTTTATTGTTGGTGATGACATCTCATTACTCCTTTATATTAGTGAATACACTCACCTTATAGTCTGATACCTTTATTCTCATAGGTAATTCTCCAGCATATTCTCCATCTACATCTATTGTAATTGGAGATACTGATTCAAATTCAACTTCTTTTGTTTGAAAATATGTTACATCTTCATTTTTTACATGTTCTCCAGATAGTACTTGTATAAATAACTGTGCTAAATCTACAAGTTTATTAGGATTTTTTATTATTAATACATCTAAAAAACCATCGGACACCGATGCATCCGGTGCTATTTTTTTAAACCCTCCTATAGAAGAAGAATTTGCCACTAAAAACAAATATACATCATCTTCATAGGTTTCACCATCAAATCTATATTTTAACCTAAAATCATTTGTAATAATATCTGGAATAACTTTTATACCCTCTGCTATATATGCTAATCTACCAAATATAGCCTTTAGGTTCTTATCTGTTTCATGTCCAACATCAGCTAGTTTTCCACCAGCTGCAACATTAACAAAATACTTTTCACCTGCTAATCCTACATCAATTTTCTTAGTTGTTCCCTGGGAAATTAAGTTAACTAACTCTTTCGGAGAATCCGTTATGCCTAAATATGACGCGAAATCGTTTACTGTACCAATGGGGAACACGCCTAATTTCATAGTTGATTCAGCTTTTGCTAAAGCATTTATTACTTCATTTACAGTTCCATCTCCACCACAGGCTATTATTATATCAAATCCTTCTTCTGAAGCTTTTATAGTTTCATTAAAAGCACTATTTTTACCTGTAGTAGCTGTTCTTTGTAGGATATAGCCTTTACTTAATAAATCATTGCTCATAGTTTCTATGGCTTTTTTATTAGACTGGCTTCCAGATGTTGGATTATAAATAATTTTTATTTTTTCCACTTCTACCTCTCATAAAAATATTATCAAATTACTAATATTTTATCAATACATTTTATTAGCACAAAAAATTGGAGAGATTATCTCTCCAATTTTTACTTTTTAAACAAAGACCTTATATAATTAATTATATCTAAAATATATGTTGCATATCCAGAATAATTAGTAATATTGGTTCTAATAGTATCTGTAGTATCTACTACTGATTCTGAAACAAAATCTACTGTATCTGTAACATCTTCTACTAAATTTTCAACATTGCTCATAGTCTTATTAGTTGATGTTACAATACTTTTTACTTCAGGGGAAATGTCCCCTATTATCCTATCTGTTTTATCTGTTATTCCTGCAACATTTTCCATCACTTCTTGGGTTTTCCTAAGTGACATATCAATTTCAGTCCTATTTTTATCAATTATAGAATTAACCTGTTTAATCGTACCCATTAGTTTTATTAAGAAAACAACTAATACTATTAGAAAGATTGCTAAACAAATAAGTACTATAATTGTAAATACATCTATAATATTTAACATTATAGTCTCCTATTTATCTTCTTTTTTCTTGTTTTTTTCAACAGCATCTCTTGCTTTTTCTTTAGTGTCTTCTGCTACTTTTTCAGCATCATCTTTTGCTTCTACTATTACTTCTTTTGCTTCATCCTTTGCATCTTTTGCTACTTCAACTAAATCTTCTGTTAAATCTTGAACTCTTTCAATTTCTGTGTAGCCTCTGTCTTTGAATTCAGCGTACTTATCTTTAATATCCCCAGTTATTTCTTCGGTTTTTTGTACTATATTATCTTTTGCAACATGAATTCCTTCTTTTACCTGATCAGATGTATCTTTTGCTAAATCTGCTATATCCTGTCTAGTTTCTTCGCCAGATTTAGGTGCAAAAAGAACTCCTGCTGCTACACCGATTAAAGTACCTGCCACTGTTCCAATAGCAAATCTCTTTGCGTTATCTATTTGTTTTACTCTTAGTTCATTTTTTATTCGTCTTTCTCGTTCTCTTCTTTTTGCTTCTAAGTAATCTGATAAACTCATTCGTATCCTCCGTAATATTATTTATATAAATGTATTTTAACCAATTAGAACAAATTATATGTTTACCCTTAGTGTAAACCTGCAGATTAGTAACCTTCAGTATATGAAGGTGGGTTGACTGTCTTAAATCTCAAAAGTCCACGTTAAAGAGGCATTTTATCAAAGTAAGAACTTCCATCATCCCTTATTATAAGTGTAGGTATAATATAACAGGCTCTTACACTAAGGATACTATAATTATACCTAACTGTAGGCTATTTTTCAACAAAGATTTAATATTTATTATTTATATACTTTAAATCTTGATAAAAATTTAATTTTACTATTCCCCTTTCTGTTGTTATGATATATTTAACAAGTATGATATTTTATATATTTCGTGTTTAAGAATGGAGTGAGATTCTTGCCTTTTAAAAAAATAGTAAACCTTTTTCCCAATAATAACCATAAATCTTTAACTATAAGTATGGAAGTCCAAGATAAATTTGAGCAACGAGGATTTAAGGTCTTTTATGAATATAATGAAAATGCAGACTTAAATATATGTATCGGTGGCGATGGAGCTTTTTTAAGAGCAGTTCACAAATCCAATTTTTCAAATATACCCTTTGTCGGTATAAATACCGGACATTTAGGATTTTATCAAGAAATATTAGTTCCTAATATAAATAAATTCATTGATGACTATTTAAATAATAATTATGAAATAGAAACCTTAGATTTATTAGAAGCTAAAATTTCAACTAAAAACAGTGATAGGGTCTATACCTATACAGCTTTAAATGAATTTGTAATTCGTTCTAGCGATAATTCAATAATACATCTCGATGTTTATATTGATGATAATCACCTAGAATCCTTTGCAGGAGACGCCTTACTCGTTTCAACACCTTCTGGGTCGACAGCTTACAATTTTTCAGCAGGAGGAGCTATTTTGTATCGTTCTTTAGAAGGTTATCAGTTAACTCCCCTAGCACCAATTAATTCCAAAGCCTATAGGTCACTTTTAAATTCTATAGTAATACCTAGTAAATCGGTTTTGAAAATCAAGACTCGAAGTGAAGATATTAATAGCAACTCCTTATTTATTGCAGATGGAATGAGTTTGAATTACGACGATCTAGATTATGTCTTATTTAAGACTTCTGAAAGAAATATTAAGAAAATAAGTTTTTACAAAGACTGGTACTGGTTAAATGTTAAAGATAAATTCCTATAATAATACAGAAAAGACATCCTGAAATTTTCAAGATGTCTTTTTTATATTATCGTCCTAATCCATTATTTATTGCATTTTGAATTATAACTTTTGCCAATGGCCCTGCTGATGCGTCACCACCAGTACCGCTATCTTCCAATACTACAGCAACAGCTACTGTAGGATCATCAGCTGGTGCAGCTGCAATAAACCAAGCATTTGTTGAATCCTTGTTTTTTATTTCTGCTGTACCTGATTTTCCCGCTACTTTTATTCCTCGTATATAGGCTTTTGAGCCATCTCTAACTACAGAAACCATATCTGATAAAATCTCATTTGCTATTTCTGGACTAGTAACTTCTGATAGTACCTTTGGTTCCGTTTTTGTTACATCTCCATCTGGAGATATAATTTGGTCCACTATATAGGGTTGCATCATCTTACCTTCATTTGCTATAGTCGACATAACCATAGCCATATTTAGCGGCGTTACTAAGGTATCCCCTTGACCAAAGGCCGTTGTTGCTATGTTAGCATCATCTATTCCATCATAATATCCGTTTTTAGAACTATACATAGGTAAATCGAATTCAAAGTTTTTTCCAATATAGTATTTATCTACAGTTTCCCGTAAAATATCAGCTCCTAATTCTGCTCCTAATTTTGAAAAATAAACATTTGAAGACTTTACTAATGCTTTTTCTAAATCCGTTCTATTATTTACCATATTTTCTACATTACTTACTTCATAACCACCAATTGTAATTTTTCCCTTATCCTGTATAACTAGACTTTCAACTTTGTCGGTGTTTTCTAAGATACTAGTTGCTGTTATAACCTTAAATACCGAGCCTGGTACATAAAGCCCTTGTGTCGCCCTATTTAATAAAACAGCACTTTCGTTATCTGCAATAATCTTATCCCAGTTTTCTGCAACTTTATTAGGATTAAAAGAAGGATAGGATGCCATTGCATAGATTTCCCCTGTTTTTGGATTCATTGCAACTATTGAACCTTTTTTTGTTTCTGTATTTTCCAATAAATCCATTGCCACTTTTTGCAATTTATAGTTAGTTGTAAGTACTAAGTCGTTTCCTTCATCTTGTTTTTCTACTAATTTCTTTAAATCAGATAGGGGTGTATCTTCTTTAATATTTAAAAGCTGCTTACCATAGGATTTTTCTAAACCACTACCTCCATTAATAGAATATCCTGTAATAGGAGCATAGATTTCATCAAAAGGAAAGTTCCTATAGTTGTTTCCGTTACTATCTTTAAGTGTTTCTACTACAATATTATTTCCACTATCATAAACAGTCCCACGTTTTACCTTGTTTTCATCAACCCAATATCTCTTATTATATTGCCCATATTTTCCATAACCTATTGAAACATCTTTAGCCTTTGCTATTTGAAAATATGTCATGTATAAAACTAAACCTAAAAATAGAAAAACTAAAAAAGAAAAGACTATTAATATTTTTTTATTAAATTTTTCCATTAATCCACCATTCTTCCCTTAATATCTGAAGAGCAATATTGTAAAATCCCTAAGGACATAAAACTAGACACCATAGAGCTTCCTCCATAACTTACAAAAGGAATAGTAATACCTGTCATAGGGATAACTTTTAAAACCCCTCCTATCATTAAAATAGCCTGAACAGCAAATAAAACAGAAATTCCTAAAGCAACAAATTTAAAGAAAGAACTTTGTTGTTCCATAGAAATTTTAAATCCTCTATATACGAGAATCATAAATAACATAATAACTCCCATACCTGTAAATATTCCCATTTCTTCAACTATTGCTGGGAATATAAAGTCAGATGTTGCTATGGGGATTAAGTTCGGTTGACCTAAACCTAAACCTGTTCCAAAAAATCCTCCTGCTGCTATTGCAAATAATGACTGGATTATTTGATATCCTTTATAGCCTGGATCTGCCCAAGGGTCTATCCAAATTTCAAATCTTGTTTGAATATGTGGAAAAATAAAATATGCTGCTACAGCTCCAAATAATGCTAAAATAATATTTCCTACTATTATTTTTATATCATAATCAAATACAAATAGGGACACAATATATACAGCAAAAAATATAACTGCTGAACCTAAATCCCTTTGTAAGAAAAACATCCCAATAAAAACATAGGATATTATCATAAATAAATAATCCTTATATTTTAAATATTTTTCAAATTTTGTTCCCTTTAAAAACTTATCATTAACCTGATATGATGCAATAAAGAATACATATAGTATTTTTGTTATTTCAGATAATTGAAAACTAAATCCAAATATTTGAACCCAGTTGTAGGCCCCCTTATTATAACCTGCAAATAATAAGGTAATAATAAACATGGCAAAACAACCAATTAAATATAGTATTGTTAAATTTTCCCATCCCCTAAAGGACTTTAAAATAAAATACACTATAAAAAATAAGACTAGCCCACCTATAAACCAAATTGTCTGCTTTATTCCTTCAGTTGGACTAATTCTATATATCATCGTTACTCCTATACTAAATAGCATTGACGCTATAAGGAGTAAGTAGTTGTCTCCATCAGTAATTTTTGTAACAGCTTTATTTGCCATATAGACAACTACAATAACCGTTACAAATACAAACAGTTTTTTTATAGTAAAATTTTCCCTATCATTTGCTAAGACTAAACTAAATGCAAGTATTTGAAACCAAAGTAATAGAGTTGCAGGATTTCTTAATTTCCCATTGGTTAAATTAGTACCTATACTTAAAAATCTTTCTTTTAATGATAGTTTTTGTTTCTTTCTTGTTTTACTTTTAATTCTCATCTTCATCTTCACCATTTACAAATAAAAATTCCACTTGTCCAATATCTATTAAGTCCTTGTCCTTTAATTCTATGATATTTTCAACTTTTTGGCCGTTAATAAATACTCCATTGGCAGAATTTAAATCCTCTATAAAATAAACACCATTTCTTTTTGTAATTCTGGCATGTTTTTTTGAAATGAACCTATCCTTTAAAACAATATCATTTTGATCTGACCTACCTATTACTGTATTATCACCTATAAAGTAATGTTCTTGAATCTTAAAAGGAAGTTTTTCCTTTCTATTTATTAGTTTTAAATAGGTATTTGCAACAGCATTCATATTGCTAATTCCCTTTATATCCAAGTAAATCATCTTAATAATATTCAATATAAAATAATAAATTATAATTACAAAAACATATTTAAATAGCATTGATAATAATTCATACAGCGTTAAATTAGCTGTTAATTTTACAGATAAAAACTTATCTAATAAATCTATAATAAATTTCATACAATCTCCTAATAATAATTTGATATTACTATTTTACATTAAAAATAGTTTTTTTCCTATATTTTAACCAAATTGTAACAATTTTGAAAGCTAAAAGAGAGCATATCCTAAGACATACTCTCTTTTAAAACTACCTTACCATTTTCAAATTTTTCAATAATAGCTAAAGATTCTAGCTGGTAGCCATCTTCTCTGATTTTCTTTCCACCTGGTTGAAAGTCTTTTTCAATTAAAATACCTATTCCTTGTACCTTAGCTCCAGCTTGATTACATAAATCTATAAGGCCTTCTATTGCCTTACCATTTGCTAGGAAATCATCTATAATTAAGACTTTTTCCCCTTCATTTAAAAATTCTTTAGCCACCATTATGTCGTAATTAATTTTCTTTGTAAAACTATAAACTTGTGATGTATAAACATCGCTACCTAGGGTTTTAGAAACTGTTTTTTTAGCAAATAAAACAGGTTTTTTAAATTTTAAACCACAAGCAAAAGCAATTCCTATACCTGAAACTTCTAAAGTAAGAATTTTATCTACTTCCTTGTTTTTAAACCTTTCATAAAATTCATCAGCTAGTTTTTCAAAAAGTTCAGGATCGATCATATGATTAATAAATTTATCTACTTTTAAAATATCTCCCGGAAGAACAATTCCTTCTTCTAAGATTCTCTCCTCTAACGGATTCAAATTAGCACCTCACTATAGTATAAAATATTATATTATAACTATAGCTTGAAAATAAGACTAAATCAACCTTTAAATCTTAGTAATATTTTTGCTATTATTCTTTCATAATTATAAATTTATTGATATTTAAACTAAATACTCTTAATTTAAGTTTATAATATAACAATATTATGCAATTTTTCTATAGTTATAATTTTAGCCTATAAAAATATGAGTTTTTCTTTATTTTATACTATCGATTCTGCTTCTTGTTGCTTTTTCAATTATATCCAATTTTTCTTCAGAATCCTCTTTTGTTTTACCAACTGAATAAATATAAACCTTAATTTTTGGTTCTGTACCTGATGGTCTTAAAGCATACCAAGAACCATCATCAAAGTAGTATTTCAGTACGTTTGATTTCGGCATTCCCGTATTATCCACTAGGTAATCTATAGTTTTTTCTAATTTTATACTACCTATTTCTTTAATGGCTTCTCGTCTAAATTCATCCATTATTCTTTTAATTCTAGCTTGACCATCTAACCCTTCTAAAGTTATAGAAATTAACCTTTCATTATATACTCCATAGGTATTAAATAAGCCTTCTAAGATATCCAATAAGGTCTTACCTTGTTTTTTATAAAAACCTGCCATTTCCGCAATCATCATTGCAGAATTTACAGCATCCTTGTCTCTTACAAAAGTTCCATAATTATATCCTATACTTTCCTCAAAACCAAATAGGAAGGTTTTTTCTCCTGTAATATCATATTCATTGGCTTTACCACTAACATTTTTAAATCCTGTTAGGGTTTCAATCATTTCTACATTATATTTTTCTGCAATTCTAGTTCCTAAATCACCTGTAACAATTGATTTAACTACAACGCTATTTTCAGGAAGATTATTTTTCCTGTGCCTTTCACTTAAAATATAGTTAATTAATAAAGCCCCAATTTTATTTCCGTTTAAAAATACATATTCCCCATCTTTATTTTTAACTTCTACAGCTGTTCTGTCTGCATCTGGATCTGTTGCTATTAATATATCAGCATCTACTTCTTTTCCTAGTTCAATAGAATATTTAAAAGCTTTTGGATCTTCTGGATTAGGATAACCAACAGTAGTAAAGTCAGGATCTGGAGATTCTTGTTCCTTTACTATGTAAACATTGTTGAATTTTCTCTCTTCCAAAATTCTTCTAACTAATTTATTTCCAGTACCATTTAAAGGTGAATAAACAATTTTTATATCCTTGTCCACTTCTTCATCATTAATAGTAAGTGATAACATGTCTTTAATATACAAATCATCTAATTCATCACCAAAATATACCACTAAGCCCTTATCTATAGCTTCTTGTAAATCCATATTTTTTATTTCACTATAGTTGTTTATTTTTCCGATATTATATAAAACCTCATCAGCAATATCATCTAAAATTTGAGAGCCTTCTTTCCAATAAGCCTTGTATCCATTGTATTCCCTTGGATTATGACTTGCAGTAACCATTACTCCTGAAATAGTTTCAAAATGTCTTATTGCATAGGATAATACCGGAGTAGGTCTTATATCGTCTGATAGGTAAACTTTAATTCCATTAGCCGCTAAAACAGACGCTGTTATTTCTGCAAATTCTTTTGAAAAATGCCTTACATCATAAGCAATTGCAACACCTTTTTCCGCTGCCTCCTTACCTCTTGATAAAATTGTCATTGCTAATCCTTGAGTAGCCTCAGCAACAGTATACTTGTTCATTCTATTTGTTCCTGCTCCAATTTTACCTCTAAGACCAGCTGTTCCAAATTCTAAGGACTGATAGAACCTATCCTGAATTTCTTCTTCATTTCCTTTAATTGACTCTAATTCCTCTCTAATCTCGCTGTCAAAAAAATCATTGTTTAACCATTCTTCATATACCTTTTTATAATCCATCATAACCTCCTACTTATAATATATTAAACCTTTATACAAAGATTTTCCCTCAATCCATTCCTTTAAATCCAATACTTTTCTTTCCTTACCAGTAGTTACTAATATTTCAATTTCTCCATCTTCAAATTTTCTCATTCCTATTATACAAAGCCACTTATTTTGAAAATCCTTATTTTTAAAATTCCATGTAATCATAAGGACAGGACTATTGGAAAAAATTCCACTTTTTATATATTCATATACTGAATTTTCATTCCATTTCCAATAATTTTTCATTAAATGTAATTTTTTCCCTTTTAAACCAGTATATTTTTTAACGGCTCTGTTCATCTGTAAAACAGAAATTGTTCTACGACCAATATATTTACTTAGTTCTTCCAATATATTTAAGAAACTTTCTTCATTTAATTCCTCGTTAAATATACAGGAATAATCTTCATGATTTTTTGCTAAATAAATAATCATATTACTGACTTCTATTATACCTGAATCTAATTTTATATTTTCTAAGCTATTCTTTTCTAAAACCCTAAGGGAGTTTTCAAATATATCTTCAAAGTTTTCAAGTTCATAATTTTCAATAATATCCATGTTAAATCTCTATTTCATAAATTTCCGTTTCCAAAGCATTAATTTTAATAGAAAAATCCTTCCTTTCTATTTTCTCATTAACCATACCTTGGCTAGCAAATAATTTCTTTATCTCTTTAAGCTTATATACTTCATAGGATTGTGAAATATGTTTATTAATTTTCTTTAGGGAAATTTCAAAACCACTTCTATTGCAATTATGAATAATTAACAATAATTTGTTTTTATAATTCTTAATAGTGTAAACAATTATTCCATTATTTGCCATTGATAAAAACTTTAGTTTTTTCTTAATATCCCTATTTTTGAAAATTTTAAATTCCTGTCTAGTTTTTCTAAATTCTATAAGTTGAGATACATAGTTAAAAGTATCTATGTTTTTCTCTTTTAGTTTCCAATTTATACCATTTATTTCTAATGATGCATTATATGAATTATGGGACATTTTCTTATCCCTCATAAATTCATTACCACTATGAAAAAATGGTATGCCTAAAGATGTAAGTAAAATATTAAAAGCCATTTTATATATTTTATTAAGATTTTCCTTATCGTCTACAGATTTTAAAAGTTTATCCATTATAATCAAATTGTCATGGGCATTAAAATAATTTATACTTTCTATAGCATCTTTAGCAAATCCTCTTCTATCGTTATCGTAGTCTATTGAGCCGGCAATACCTTTTTCTACTCGATTCTTTAAATAAAAATCCCCTTGAATATATCCCTTACCACTTCCATCATTGTCACCTTTAATAGCATCTCTAAAATCAGCATTAAAAACCGCAAATTCCTTTCCCTTTTGAGTACCTGCTAAGGTCCTTTCATTTATAGGTAAAGGACTATCTAATGCCATCCAAGGCTCACCATAGATAATTATATTAGGATTTATTTCCCTTAATTTTTTAATAGCTATATTAATTGTTTCCGTGTCTATTAAAGCCATTAAATCAAATCTAAATCCATCTATTTTATATTCTGTAGCATAATAAATAAGGGAATCTATTATAAACTTTCTACCCATTCTAGATTCGGATTTAAATTCATTACCACAACCTGAACCATTTGAAAAGTCGCCATTTTCGTTTAATCTATAAAAATATCCTGGAGCTAGTATATTGAAATTAGAATCTATCGACCTGTAAGTATGGTTGTAAACTACGTCCATAATTACCGATATTCCTTTTTCATGGAGTCTTTGTACCATGGTTTTAAATTCATAAATTCTTGAAATAGGATTATCCGGCTCAGTCGAGTAGGAGCCTTCAATATTATTAAAAAGCTCTGGATCATACCCCCAATTATAATTGTTCTGTTTTAAAAAACTACCAGAATCTTCGTCTACTGTTAAATAATCATATATTGGCATTAAATGTACATGGGTTATTCCTAAATCCACCAAATTTTGTAATCCGGTAGAATAGCCATTATAATTAGAATTCAAATCTACAAGACCTAAAAATTTTCCTCTATACTCTTCTTTAGTATTTGAACTTTCATCAATAGAATAATCTTTAACATGGACCTCGTATATTATTGCATCCTTTATTTTATTTCTTGGTACTTTATGTTCTCTAAATCCTTGAGGATCTGTTTTTCTTAAATCCAATACACAAGATTTAGTACTATTAACAGAAGAAGCAACAGAATAGGGATCTGTTATTTCATACTTACCTTCTATAATGTAATTGTAGAATTTTAAATGTAAATCTCCCATTACCTTTAATTCAAATAAGCCAAACCTATCTCTGTTCATCTTATATTCTTTTCTTCTTATATCTCTATAATCATCATAAATTACCAAAGTAATATTTCTACGTGAAGGAGACCAAATTCTAAAAATTGTATATTCTTTTGTATATTCGTATCCTAATTTTTTATTTATTTCCATATTTCTTAACACTCATCTCATCTATTATATGATTTCTTTAAATTTATCCAATGAATAATCTACAGAAAACTTTCCACTATGTGCCAAATTTACTAATTGCATATTATTCCAACAAAGTTTATCTCTATACCTTTGTTCAACTAGTTTTTGTGTCCTTGCATAAGCTGGAAAATCTTTAAAAACAAAAAAGCTGTCATTATACTTTACAATTAAATTATATAGTTTTTCAAAACTTTCCTTTAATAAAGTATTGTCACTGGTTTTTATTTTTTTAATTAATTTACTTAAATCTTCATTGTTCTTAATAAATTCTGTAGGATTATAATAATTATGTTTAAATTGATTATCTAATTCCTCTCTTGATAATCCAAATAGGAAGATATTATCTTCTCCTATTTCATTTCTAATATCTAGGTTTAAACCTGTTCTACTACCAATTGTAAGTCCCGAATTAAACATGTATTTAATAGCTGAAGACCCTGCCATATCTATTCCCGGTGTTGATAGTTGTTCGTTAATATCTGCTGAAGGGATTAACCTCATAACCTTCTCTATAGTTAAATTCTCTATAAAAACTACTTTTAATTTATTCTTTATTGTTAAATCAGAGTTTACAACATAAGCCAGAGTATTTATATAATTAATTACATATTTTGCAGCTAAATAACTTTGAGAGGCCATTCCTCCAAAGAAGAAGGTTCTGTCTGCTAAGTCTATACTAGAATTTTCTTTTAAATCAAAGTATAGTTTAGTAATATATAAGGCTGTTAAAAATTGTCTTCTATGTTCATGAAAATCCTTTAACTGCATATCAAATATAGAATAAGGGTTTATTTTTATATTATAATTGTCCTTAATATATTTTTCTACTTCTAATTTATTCTTTCTCTTTATATTATCTAATTCATTAAGTACTGTTTCATCATCCCTGTATTTTTCTAATTTAATTAAACATTTAGGATTTTTTATAATATCCTCATTTAATAACTCACTTAAATAATCAGTTTGCTTTTTATTTGATAAATACAACCAAGTTCTTTGACTTACACCACTTCTGTTTAGTTTGAATTTTCTTGGAAAAATACTACTAAATTTATTTAATCGGTCATCGGTTATTATTTTGTGATGTAATTCTGAAATAGCTCCAAAACTATTACTAACAAATAAAGCAATATTTGTAAAATTAATTTTATTATCTTGAATAATATATAATTCTTTTAATTCACTTTCTTTTAAATCGAAAGTTCTTACTTTTAAGATTTCCTTTAATTTTTCATCTAAAAATTCCATTGTATCTATTATTTTAGGACAGATTTCTTTTATTAAATCTATATCCCATGTTTTTTTCTTTGATGTAAAATTATCATATGAGGTATAATTAAAAATCTGATTGGCTTTTTCGTAGGCAAATTCATAACTACATCCTGTTGTTTTCTTATATTCTTCTATAAATACAGGAATTGCCATTATTGTATGACTCTCATTCATTTTAATAGCAATATGTTTTTCTAACTTTAATAAGTCTATTTTTTCTTTCTTAGCATTTGCTAAAATATCTTTAACAGAACAAGTTGCATAAAAATATTCCTGTCCCAATCTGATTTTTTTACCTGCTATATTTGAATCTTCAGGGTATAAAAAATTTATTATACTTTTTGTACTTATATAATTATAATATAGTTCATTTAAGCTACCTCTTAAAATAGCATCTACATTAATTAAATTATCATTGATAATAGACCAAACCCTTAGAGTGTTTACTGTTTTTCCTTCATAACCTAAAATTGGAATATCATAAGCTTGAGCTTGTACTTTTAAACTTTTAAATTCTATATCATATACAATGTTTTTTCTATACTCCCATGGAAAACCAGCAGCAAGCCATGTATCGACCTTTTCCACTTGATTAAAATTTACAATTTCCTGCTTTAATCTTCCATTTTCATATCTTATCCCATAGGCCATAAGATTTTCATTTACAGAACTTGCACTATCTAAAAAAGAAAATGCAAATCTACCTAGGGATTCTCCACCTAGTCTACTAGTAGTATCATTTTCTAAAATGTCTTCAAATTTATAACCTAATTTATTAAAGGCATAATTAAATTCTTTTTCTAATTTAAGAAGTCCTATATTTCTTCCTAAAAATTTTTCTGGCAAATATTCAAAAGATAAAAGATAAATAATAAATTTTTTTCTAGAAAAAAATTTATCCTTGGTATCTCTCCAAGGATATGAAATTATATCTTTTATAACTTCAGCTGTAGCAAGATAGACATCAAAACTACTAGCTTCGTGTCTATCTACTACTAATTTATAATTTAAATTATGCTTTATCTTTTTTAGTATTTCCTCACCGCTAATTTTTAGCATAACTAATTCACCAATTCTCTATATAGCTCTATATATTCTTGAGCAGATTTTTCCCAATTATTTTCTTCATTCATGGCAGATCTTACAAGATTTTCCATAGATTTTTTATCATAATAAAATCCGATTGCTCGTCTTAGTGTATATAGCAGGTCATGAGCATTAATATTGGTAAAACTAAAACCTGTTCCTTCACCGGTAAATTCATTATATGGCTTAACAGTATCTTTTAATCCTCCGGTTTCTCTTACAATTGGTATTGTTCCATATCTCATAGCAATTAATTGAGAAATTCCACAAGGTTCTGCTAGTGATGGCATTAATAAGAAGTCTGCTCCTGAATAAATTAAATGAGCCTCTTCATTGTTATAGTAAATTCTTGCCCTAAACTTGTCTGGATATCTATGTTCAAAATATCTGAAAGTGTCCTCATATTTTTCATCGCCAGTTCCTAATATAACTACTTGAATATCTTCAGTATATAATAACTCGTCCATTATATAACAAACTAATTCAAGGCCTTTCATTTCTACTAAACGTGATACCATAGCTATCATTGGTACATCGTCTCTTTCTTCTAGTCCAAACCTTCTTTGAATCTCTCTTTTGTTTTCAATTTTTTTATCTATTGTTTTTAAATCATAATTTTCAGATAGATATTTATCTTTTTTAGGATTCCACTCATTATAGTCTATTCCATTAACTATTCCCTTTAATTTATACTCGTGTTTTCTAATTACTCCATCTAATCCTTCACCGAAATAGTCATATTTTATTTCATTGGCATAATTCTTAGAAACCGTTGTAAAATAGTCACTAAATACTATTCCACCCTTCATAAAGTTTACTGCATTATAGAACTTCAACGCTTCGTCATTATAATAGTCAGGAGATAAACCTGCCACTCTTAAAATATCAGAAGGGAATACTCCTTGGTATTTTAAATTGTGTATTGTATAAACCGCCTTAATATCCCAGTAATAGCTATCTCCTCGTGCAAAGTCCTTAATGTAGACATTTACCATAGCCGTATGCCAATCATTAGAGTGTATAACATCCGGTTTAAATCCTATTATTTTAGGTAGCTGAACACAGGCTTTAGAGAAAAATAAAAATCTTTCCCCATCATCGCCTTCACCATATATGTTATCCCTATTAAAATATCTTTCATTATCAATAAAATAGAACTTAACACCTTCATGTTCTAATTCCATTATTCCTGCATATTCATGAGCGTTTCCTAAATCTACATAGAAATATCCTATGTAGTTCATTTTCGATTTATACTCAAGTGGTATTTTCCCATATAAAGGTAATACCACTCTTATATCATGTCCTTGTCTTTTTATTTCTAACGGTAATGAGCCAGCAACATCTGCTAGCCCTCCTGTTTTTATAAAAGGTACCGCTTCAGATGTACAATATAAAATATTCATTCTTTATTTCTCCACTACTAAATTTTTTGCAATAACATATGGAAGATTTTGACTTCCTACTATTGATACTCCTGACTTAACTTTAACATATTTATCGGTAATTGTATTAATTACTACTGCATCAGATTCTATTTCTGTTTTTTGGAATAGAATAGAATTCTTAACAATAGCCCCTTTAGCAACTTTAACACCTCTGAAAATTATTGAATTTTCAACTTGCCCTTCAATAATACAACCATTGGCTATTAATGAATTAGACACTTTAGAGTCATCACTATATAATGTTGAAGGTTCGTCTTTAGATTTTGTTAAAAGAACACCATTTTTATAGAAAATATCATCATAAAAATGTGAATCTAACAATTTCATATTAGAATCATAGAAGCTTCTTAAACCTCTTATCATTTCAACATTTTCTTTTTCCTCATGTAAACCAATTTTAAATTTACTAAAGTTATTTGCTATAGCTTCTGTTAAGTCCTCTGCATCACCTTTTTCTATTGAGCTTTTAACTAGGTATATAAAAACTTCTTTTTTAATAAATCCAACCTTTGTTAACATTGAAAACTCTTCTTGAGTTCCTAAATTGGTTCCTATATTAACTAATTCTCCTTGAGCGTTGAAAATTAACTTTTTCTCTCCAATATGTTTTCCTAAACTATCTTTACTATTAGTATAGAATAATAAAATATCATAGTCTTCTTCAATAAACCTATCATAAGTATCTGTTAAATCTTCTTTATCTATAACCATTGGATCTACTATATATAAATAATCTTCCTTAGCTTCCTCATAGAAGGCCATTGTATCATTTAGAGTTTCTAATTGATTTGATCTTACTCTATCTGGTCCAACAATAGCTGGAAATATAACAAGACCACTTCTTCTTCTATTTAATTCCCAAGGAGCTCCATTTCCAACATGATCCAAGGTTGATCTAATATTTCTGCCACCATATAATATTACATTAGAAAAATCATTGTTAGCCAAATTTGATAAGGTAAAATCGATTAATCTATATCTTCCACCATAAGGTAGCATATATGCGGGTCTAGTCTCACATAAAGATCCATACTGATTTGATGCTTTTCCACCGATAACAACACCTATACATTTTTGCATAATACTACCTCCTAATCCACACTTATACCGTCGTTATCAACTAGGTATACCTTTTTATCGTCTGGAGAACCTATCTCCTGTTTTTCATCAATTACACAATCTTCGTTTATTACAGCGTTGTAAACCTTAGCTCCTTTTTTAATTACAACATTAGATAGAATTACTGAGTTTACAACTTCTGCTCCTTCTTCAATAGTTACACTTGAGAATAACACTGAATTTCTAACTGTACCATAAATTCTACAAGCTTCATTTATTAAAGCCTTCCTTACTACTGCACCATTTGCTATAAAATGAGGTGGTAAATTTTTAGCCTTAGTAAATATTCTTTCTTTTTTATCATATAAATTTAAATTATTATCGTTTAATAAATCTAAATTTGCTTCCCAATAGCTTTTTACTGTTCCAACATCCTTCCAATAACCTTCAAACTTCCAAGCATACATATCGTATCCTTCATTTAAAATAGCAGGTAGAACATTTTTACCAAAATCGTGGTCAGAATCTTTATCTTTTGCATCTTTTATTAAAAACTCTCTTAAAACTGACCAATTAAACATATATATTCCCATTGATGCTAGGTTGTTTTTAGGATTTTCTGGTTTTTCATCAAATTCAACAATTTTATTATCCTTGTCGGTATTTAAAATTCCAAATCTTGAAGCTTCTTCCCACGGAACTTCCATTACAGCAATTGTACAAGCTGAATTTTTCTCTTTATGATAATTTAAAAGTTCATTATAGTTCATCTTGTATATATGGTCTCCTGATAAAACCAATACATACTCTGGAGCTAAATCATCTAAATAATCTATATTTTCATATATTGCATTTGCAGTTCCTTCGTACCACCTACCACCTTCCTCTGTAGCAAATGGTGGAAGTACTCTTAAACCACCACTATTTCTATCGTAATCCCAAGCAGAGCCATTACCTAGGTGAGTATTTAATAGAAAAGGTTTATATTGAGTTAACACTCCAATATCTCTAATATCTGAATTAGTAGCATTGCTTAAAGCAAAATCTATAATTCTATATTTACCCCCAAATGGTACTGCTGGTTTAGCAATATTCTTAGTTAGGCCTTTTAATCTTGAACCTTGACCTCCTGCTAACAACATTGCTACAACTCGTTTTCTTGCTCTCATAATTACCTCCTATTTTTGCTTTAATTTAATAAACATTGCACCTAATGGTGGTAAATCTACTCTTATGCTATATTTTTTAGAATGTATTTCTTCCTCTTTAGTCTTATAAGGTTTGTTTCTAAGTAAATTACCTCCATATTTTTGCATGTCACTATTTAACATAACTGAATAAGTTCCTTCTTCATCAACTCCTATTGGATAATTTTTTCTTAAAACTGGAGTAAAATTATAAGCACAGATTAATTTTTCTCCTTTATCTGAAATTCTTTCAAAAATAACTACAGATTCTTTATTATTATTTACTTCTAGCCAATTAAAACCCTCGTAGTCAAAATCCTCTTCCCATAAAGCTTTTTCTTTTCTATAAAAATTATTTAAATCTGAAATAAATTTCTTGTATTTTACGTGTTTTTCATAATCTAAAACACTCCAGGTAATTTCGTCCCATTCGTTCCACTCATCAAATTGAGCTATTTCATTTCCCATAAAGTTTAGTTTTTTACCAGGATGTCCATACATATACATCATCAATAATCTTAATGAATCAAATTTTTGGCTATACTCTCCTGGCATCTTATTAATCATTGAGCCTTTCATGTGAACAACTTCATCATGGCTAAATGGAAGAATATAATTTTCACTAAAGGCATATACTAAACTAAATGTAAGTAGATCATGGTGATCTTTTCTAAATAATGGATCTAGTTTTATATATCTTAAAGTATCGTTCATCCATCCCATATTCCATTTATAATTAAATCCAAGACCATCTAATTCAACTGGCATAGTAATATTTGGCCAAGCTGTTGACTCTTCAGCTATCATTAAGGTGTTTGGATAATTTTTAAATATTACAGTATTTAATTCTCTAATAAAGGAAACCGCTTCCTTATTTTCATTACCACCATCTTCGTTTTTAATATCCTTACCTGTAAAATCTAAATATAACATGTATGCAACAGCATCTACCCTAATACCATCAATATGATAATAGTCATGCCAATACAAGGCAGAGGAAATTAAAAAGTTTCTTACTTCATTTTTCTTAAAATCAAAATTCAATGTTCCCCATTGTTCATTTTCAGCTTCATAACTATTAGAAGATTCGTAAAGTCCTGTTCCATCAAATTTTGCTAAACCAAAATCATCTTTACAAAAATGAACTGGAACCCAATCTAATATTACCCCTATGTTTTTTTGATGGAATTTATCAACTAAATACATAAAATCCTTAGGAGTACCAAATCTAGATGTTGGAGCAAAATAACCTGTAGTTTGATATCCCCAAGAACCATCAAAAGGATATTCTGTAATAGGCATTATTTCAACATGGGTATACCCCATTTCCTTTACATAATTAACTAACTCATCAGCTAATTCTACATAGGAGTAATAGTCTCCATTATCCTTCTTTTTCCATGAAGCCAGATTTACTTCATATATACTCATTGGAGTTTTATAGATATCGGCTTTCTTTTTCTTGTTTAGCCATCTTTTATCCTTCCATTTGTAACCTTTAAGGTCATAATATTTTGAAGCAGTCTTTGGCTTTAATTCAGCATGAAAAGCATAAGGGTCAGCTTTATATTTAATCTCATCATTTTTAGTCACTATTCTATATTTATAGGAATCATATTCCTTTACATCAAATACATTAATAATCCAAAGTCCTGTTTCTCCTATCATTTTCATAGGAAGATTGTAATCATCCCAATCATTAAAGTCTCCTACTAAATTAACATATTTAGCATTAGGTGCCCAGACAACAAATCTTACGGTTTCTTTATCACCTTCTATGTACTTATGGGCTCCCAGAAACTCATAGGATTTTTCATTTATTCCCTTATTAAATAAATATGCATCCTCCTCACCTTCTTCAGTATAATAATAATTAATAATTGGTTTTTTCATTACAGCCTCCATAGATTTAATTCATCTTAATTTATTAGTTTGATTATAACATAACATAATTTATACCTTTCTTATTATTTACCCAAATATATTAATTTATATAATTATACCTTATAAAAGATAATTATATTCTATAAAGAATAATTATTTTTTATAGACTTGACATAAGTTAAAATATTTAATAGAATATTGTCAATAATTTACTATGAACTAGGGATTTATTTTAATATTATTCTAGCGAGTTGAATTTGGTGAAAGTCAACATAATATACTATAAATCGAGGACTAGGGAGTATATATTACGAGTATTACAAGTAATATACGTTGACTGCGTTATGGTTTAAGTGGATATAGGAATATATCAATTAGAGTGGTACCGCGGATTTTTCGTCTCTTTCTTTACTAAGAAAGAGATTTTTTATTTTTAGGAGGGATTTAATTGAAGAAAAAAATATTGGCATTATTATTAATTGCAGCATTTACATTAACTGCATGTGAGAAGGTTGAAAAGACAGATACATCAAATTCAACTAATGTTAGCAAGGAAGAAGCTACTGAAGCTACTACGGAAAAAATTGAAGTTACTGAAAAGTCATTAGCTGAAATGAGGGAAGCTTATGAAGTTTCTGTAGACGATTTAAAGGCTGAAGATTACCCGGAAGACAGTACAATGCATAAAATATTAACAGATAAAAAGTTAATTGTAGCTACAAATGCAACTTATCCACCATATGAATATAGATTAATGGTAGAAGGTAAATCGGAATTTGGTGGAATTGATATGGAAATGGCAAGACTTTTAGCAAAGAAAATGGGTGTTGAGCTAGAAATTGTAGATACTTCTTTTGACAGTTTAATAGCAGGTCTTGATAGCGGAATGTATGATTTATTACTGGCAGGAATGAACAAGGACCCAGAAAGAGAAAAACAAGTTGACTTTACCAGCGACTATTATTTTCCTACTTTAGTTTTACTTGTTAGAGAAGCCGATTTAGATAAATATAAAACCGAAGAAGATATTCCTGAGGATTTTAAATTTGGTAACCAAATGGGAACAGTTCAAGAAAATGTTACTAATGCACATTTTCCTAATGCAAAAGATAATTCTTTATATTTAAAAAATTATACAGATTTAACTGCAGCTTTAGAAACCGGACAAATTGACGGATTATTAGTAGAGGATATTATAGCTAAGGCTTTTATGGCACAAAATTCTAAACTTGCAATTTCTGAAGGAATAAACTATCCTGGAGAAACTGGTTTTGCCGGAGCTCTAAAAAAAGGTGACAAAGATTTCCAAGATTATTTAAATGCTTTTATAAAAGAAATTCAAGACAATGGAACTTTTGATAAAATAGTTGTTAATAGTAATGAATTAGCAGGAGTTGCAGAAGAGTCACCGGAAGAAACAAGTACAGAAGCTACAGAATAAAAAATTACAGTAGAGTTTGAAAATTCAAACTCTACTGTCTTTAATAAAGGAGATATATATGAATTTAAGTATTGAAAACTTTCTAGCTCTTCAAAAATTCATTCCTATGTTTCTGCAAGGTATTAAAAATACCTTGTTATTGTCTCTAATAGGAATATTTTTTGGAATTATTTTAGGAATGATTCTATCCTTATTTAGATTATCAAGATTTAAAATATTAAGGGGGATTTCTTTAACTTATTTAGAGTTTTTTAGATGTACCCCTTTGATGATTCAAGTATTTTTTATATTTTTTGCTACTCCCGAATTATTTGGCATTAGATTTTCGCCATTTTATGCAGGGGCTATAGCCATGTCACTTAATAGTGCTGCCTATGTTTCGGAAATTATTCGTTCCGGTATTAATTCTGTTGATAAGGGGCAAATGGAAGCATCTCGTTCATTGGGACTTAGCTATGGTAAAACCATGCGCTATGTAATAATTCCCCAAGCAGTAAAAAATATACTTCCTACTTTAGGAAATGAATTTGTTGCTATTATAAAGGAAACTTCAACCCTAACTGTAATAGGAGCTGCCGAGGTAATGTATACTACAGACAGAGTTAAAGCTTCGTCTTTTCAATCTACAGCTCCTATTATTGTTGCAATGGCAATTTATTTTGTAATTACCTTTACATTATCCAGAGTTATTGCATATTTTGAAAGGAGGATGAAGATAAGTGATTAAAGTTGAAAACCTCCACAAGAGTTTTGGAAAAAAAGAAGTTTTAAAGGGTATGAATATAGAAATAAAAAAAGGTGAAGTAGTTGTTGTCATTGGACCATCAGGTTCAGGAAAATCCACCTTTTTACGTTGTTTAACAAGACTTGAAGAACCAACTAAAGGAAAGATTTTTCTTGAAAATATAGAAGTTACCGACAAAAAAACCGATATTAATCTTATAAGACAGGAAATGGGAATGGTTTTTCAGCATTTTAATTTATTTCCCCATTTAACTGTAAATGAAAATATAACCTTAGCACCGATACAAATTAAAAAAATATCTAAAGATGAGGCAAGAAAAATTTCAAAGGATTTACTGGAAAAAATGGGATTACCTGAAAAAATAGACGCTTATCCTAATAGTCTTTCCGGTGGGCAAAAGCAAAGAATTGCTATAGCAAGGGCTTTGGCTATGAATCCTAAAGTTATGTTATTTGACGAAGCTACTTCAGCCTTAGACCCTGAAATGGTAGGAGAAGTACTTCAAGTAATGAAGGACTTAGCGAAAGCAGGAATGACAATGGTTGTTGTTACTCACGAAATGAACTTTGCAAAAGAAGTCGGTAGCAGAATAGTTTTTATGGACGAAGGTGTAATCTTAGAAGAAGGTAGTCCAGAAAAAATCTTTAACAACCCTGAACATAAAAGAACTCAGGATTTCTTAAAAAGAGTTTTAGAAATATAAAAAAGAAGTGATAAATACCATCACTTCTTTTTACCTTCAACATATCTTGATAAATCCATAAGATTATCTTTTATTTCATTTAAATTTCTTTTTACTTCAGAATATTTTTTTAAATCAACATCTTTAAAACTAATAGATAACTCATCATCTTTTAATTTTTTCATTTTGTCAATTATATCTTCAATTTCTAGGTATAAATTAAATTCCATTTCCTCTTTTGAAATTTCATTGTACACTTTCTCTTCATTTGGTTTTAATTCATATTTCGAATATAGTTCAGGTATTACACAACTTAATTGCAAATTTTTAGAAAGTGTTTTAGCTAATTCTTCTTGTTCATTATTTTCCCCATGTACTATAAAGACTTTTTTAGGTTTTGTTGTAAATGAATTTACCCAATCTAGTAACATCGGTTCATCAGCATGTCCTGAAAATCCATCTAAGTTATAGATACTAGCCTTTACTGCAATTTCCTCACCGAGTATTTTTACCGAGTCCTTACCATCTAAAAGTATTCTCCCTAATGTTCCCTTTGCTTGGTAGCCTACAAAAACAACTGCCGAGTTTTCATCCCATAGATTATGTTTTAAATGATGTCTAACTCTACCGGCATTAGCCATTCCTGATGATGATATAATAACCCTTGGAAATTTAACCTTATTTAATGCAATTGATTCTTCTGCTGAGGAAATATACTTTAAATTATCAAATTCAAAAACATTATCTCCTTTAAAAATCAAACTTTTAGCTTCATCATTAAAGAAATATGTGTTATCTAAAAAAGCTTCAGTAGCCCTTACGGACATTGGACTATCTACATAAATTGGAACCCGTTGATGATATTCAATGTCCTCGTTATATTCATAATATTCATTTAATTCATATACAATCTCTTGAGTCCTACCAACAGCAAAGGCTGGAATTATTACAGTTCCTCCTTTAGCTGAAGTTTCATCTATTATTTTTATTAAATTTTGTATTATATTTTCACGATTTTCATGAACTGTATTTCCATATGTTGATTCCACCACTAAATAATCTGTTTCTTTTATATAGGTTGGATTATTTATTATAGGCTTATTAGGCATACCTAAATCACCAGAAAAAACAATTTTAGTTGTCTTACTATCTTCTGTTACCCATAGTTCTATTATTGCAGAACCTAATATATGACCAGCATCAGAAAATCTAAACTTAATATTATCATTTACTAATATTATTTCATCATAATAACATTCTCTAAAATTATTTAAGGAATTTTCTGCATCTTTTGTTGTATATAATGGTTCAATTAATGGTTTACCAGCCCTCATTCGCTTTTTATTATCCCATTCAGTATCTGTTTCCTGAATTTTTGCACTATCTAATAACATTATTTCACATAGGTCAACAGTCGGCTTTGTTGCAAATATTTTTCCTGTAAACCCTTCTTTTACAAGTAATGGTATTCTTCCACTATGATCTATATGAGCATGGGTTAGGAGCATAAAATCTATTTCTTTCGGATTAAATTTAAATTCTTCTCTATTTAAAGCCTCTACTTCGTCATTTCCTTGAAATAAACCACAGTCTATTATGAACTTTTCATTTTTTGTAGTAATTAGAAAATTTGATCCTGTTACCATTTTAGCTGCACCTAAAAATTGTATATCCATATTTCCTCCATTAGTAAGCTCTTTCAAATTGTTTTAAATAATCTATATCTATTTTATTGTTTTTAGCAAATTCCATAACTAAGTTTGAATTTCTAAGTAAGCCCCTTCCTATTGCTACTAGGTCACATTTATCTTGTTCTATTAAATAATTTGCTAAGTTGTAATCTTCTAATAATCCTACTGCAATTACTGGCATATTTAACGCTTTTTTTATTTCCTCAGCAAAACCAGCTTGATAACCTCCATATACTTTTATATCTACAGGAACTAAGCCACCTGATGATACATGAACAATATCTATGTATTCCTTAACTTCTAATAGAATATCAATAATCATATTTATATCTATCCCTTGAGATAGATAATCAGAAGCAGAAATTCTTAGGGATATTGTTCTATCTTCTGCCCAATATTTTTTTACTTCTTTTAATATTTCCTTTAATAATCTAGTTCTATTTTTTAAATTACCTCCATATTCATCTTCTCTTTTATTGGTAATTGGAGATAAGAATTCATGTATTAAGTAACCATGAGCACCATGGATTTCTATTAAATCAAAATCCGCTTCTAAAGCCCTTTTTGAAGCTTCTCCAAAGGATTTTATAACTTTCTTAATATCTTCCTTGTCCATTTCTTTTGGTAAAGTATATTCTTCATTAAATTTAATTGCAGAAGGAGCAAAATGTATTAAATTCTTAGTTTCAGATTTTCTTCCTGCATGGGCTAATTGTATACCTACTTTAGAACCAAATCTATGAGAGAAGTTTACTATGCTCTTTAATCCATCTATGTATTCATCACTATAAATCCCCAAGTCATCATCTGTGATTCTTCCATTAGCCATTACTCCTGTTGCTTCCAATATTATTAGTCCAACTTGTCCTAGGGCAAAGGAGCCGTAATGAACCTTATGAAACTCATTTACAAATCCATTTTCCGCACTATACATACACATTGGTGGTAAAACAACTCTATTTTTCAAATCCAAATTCTTTATTCTATATTCTGATAATAATGACATAATAATCACCTCAATTATATTTTACCCAAAATACACTTGTTTCTAATATTTGAAAATTTGGAAAAAATAAAAAACACCTTTGAAAGTCCCCACTTCCAAAGATGTTTAAAATTATTCAGCTTGTTCAAACTGACTATTATATAGATTTGTATAGAAGCCATTTTTAGCCATTAATTCCTCATGATTACCACTTTCGATTATATCTCCATTATCCATAACAAATATCATGTCAGAATTTTTTATTGTAGATAATCTGTGGGCAATAACAAAAGATGTTCTTCCCTCCATAAGTTTATCCATGGCTTTTTGTATTATAACTTCCGTTCTAGTATCTACAGAACTTGTTGCCTCATCAAGTATTAACATTGGAGCATTTTCTACCATTGCTCTTGCTATAGTCATTAATTGTTTTTGACCTTGAGATAAATTTGTCTTATTATCTAAAACCGTATCATATCCCTTAGGTAAGGTTCTAATATAATGGTCTAATCCAACAGCCTTACAAGCTTTTACAACGTCTTCATCTGAAACATTGGTCTTACTATATTTAATATTTTCCTTAATTGTACCTTCAAATATCCAGGTGTCTTGTAATACCATACAGAATAAATCATGTACATTTTCCCTTGTAACTTCTTTTATATCTACTCCGTCAACGGATATTTTTCCACTATTTAACTCATAGAATCTCATTAACAAGTTAACTAAAGTTGTCTTTCCTGCTCCTGTCGGTCCAACAATGGCAACTTTCTGACCGGCTTTTGCCTCTGCAGAAAAATCTTTAATAATAATTTTGTCTTCGTCATAGCCAAAACGTACATGTTCAAATGTAACATTCCCCTCAACTTCTTTAGGGTTAATGGTTTTTGTTTTATAGGATTCATCTTCAAGTTCTTCTTCTTCTAAGAACTCAAAAACTCTTTCAGATGCTGCAGCAGTAGATTGTAAACTCGTTGCTGCCTGAGCTATAGTTGTTAAAGGATTTGTAAATTGTCTAATATAAATCATAAAGGAAACTATAACACCAAAGTTCATCTTTCCCTTAGAAACCAATATTGCACCAACAACAGATACAGCCACATAACCAAAGTTACCAATAAAGCCCATAATTGGGTTCATTATACCTGAGATAAACTGGGATTTCCATGCAGAATCATATAAATCATCATTTATTTCATTAAATTCCTCTTTAATTTCATCCTCAGCATTGTAGACTTTAATAATCGTATGAGCCCCATACATCTCTTCTACATAACCGTTCATTTCACCTAATGACTGTTGCTGTCTTATAAAATATTTTTGTGATTTAGACATTATGAAAATCATTAAAGTAAATCCTATTATAGTTGATGCAATAGCTGTTAATGTTAATGTAGGATTAGTTGTAAACATCATATATAAGGAACCAAAAAACATTGCTATTGCTCCTGCTAAAGAGCCTATACTTTGGTTTAAGGATTGACTGATTAAATCAACATCATTTGTTGCCCTACTCATTATGTCCCCAAGAGTAGTTGAGTCAAAATACCTTAAGGGAAGTTTGTTTATTTTAATTGATATATCTTTTCTTAATTTTTTAGATACTCCTTGTATTACAGTAACCATTAAAAATTCTTGTAAATATAACAAGCCTGCTCCAATTAAGTAAAGGGCCACTAGGGTATAGCAAATTTTTTCAATAGCTGCAAAATCCATTTGACCTTTTATTCCAGCTAAAATTAAATCCGAAATTTCCCCTAATCTTCTAGGTCCGTTTAAAAGCATAATTGTTCCTACAAAGGAGAATATTATAGCAATAATAGTTTGAATTCCATATACCTTAAAATATCCTAATAAATTTCCCCAAGCTTTTTTAAAGTCTTTTGCCTTAGCATATTTACCACTTTGAGTATTTGCAGCAAAAGAGTTTCTTTTTCTTAATTCTCTATTTTTTTTCATGCAAGTTCCTCCTGTGATAATTGGGAATAAGCTATTTCCTGGTAAACCTTACAATCCTTAATAAGTTCGTCATGAGTACCTAAGCCAGCCATTTCTCCATCTTCCATAACAAGTATTTTGTCAGCATTTTTTATTGAACCAATTCTTTGAGAAACAATAATATTAGTTGCATGACTTGTTTCCCTTTCTAAAGCCTGTCTTAACATCTTATCGGTTTTAAGGTCTAGGGCTGAAAAAGAATCATCAAATATATATATTGCAGGATCTCTTGCTATGGCTCTTGCTATAGAAATTCTTTGTTTTTGTCCTCCAGAGAAATTTGTTCCTCCCTGCGCTACATAAGAATCTACACCATCTTCTAATTTATTAACGAAATCTGAAGCTTGAGCAATTTCTAAAGCATTTTGTATTGCTTCATCTGTAATTTCCCCTTTTCCATTGTCACCATAATCAATATTAGATCTTATTGTTCCTGAAACTAATATTGTCTTTTGTGAAACATAGCCAATATAATTATCCAATATATTTAATTTGTAATCTTTAACATTAACTCCATTTACAAGTACTTCACCTTCAGTAACATCGTAAAATCTTGGAATTAAATCTACAATTGTAGATTTACCACTACCTGTTGAGCCTATTATTGCTAGGGTTTCTCCCGGTTTAACCTTGAAATTTATATTTTTAAGTACATACTCTTCTGCATCAGGATATTTAAAACAAACATTTTTAAATTCAACTTCTCCAATATTGTCTTTAACTTCTGTAATATTACCGTCAAGAATTGAAGGTTCTGTATCTAAAACTTCATTAACCCTATTTGCAGAAACTTGAGCTCTTGGCATCATTATGAAAATCATAGTTAACATCATAAATGAAACTACTACCTGAGTTGCGTATGATGTAAAAACAACCATATCACTAAATAAATTTATTTTTTCCATGTAACCAGCATTAAAAATTAAATATGCTCCTATCCAATAAATAGCTAAACCTATACCGTTCATTAAAATTCTCATCATTGGATTGAGCATTCCCATTAATCTTCCTGTAAATAAATTATTTCTAGTTAAGTCATCATTTGCCTTTTCAAATTTATTTTCTTGGTATGCATCAGCATTGTATGCCTTAACTACCCTTATTCCTGTAAGATTTTCTCGAATTACCCTATTTATAGAGTCTATTAATTTTTGTACCCTTCTAAATCTTGGTAAAGCAAATATTCCTATTATAGCAATTACTATCATCATAATTATTACTGCAATTGCTGTAGTTAATGACCATTGCCAGTTTTTACCATAGATTTTTAAAATTGCCCATACTGCCATTATTGGTGCCTTTATCATCATTTGTGCACCTATTGCAATAATCATTTGAATTTGTGTTATGTCGTTAGTAGATCTTGTAATTAAACTATCTGTAGAAAATTGTTTAATTTCTTCCTTTGAAAATTCCTGCACTCTATGGAAAACCGTTCCCCTTAAACGTCTTCCAAATACTGCTGCTATTTTTGCTGCAAAAAAACCACAAATTATAGCCGCTCCTAAACTACCTAAAGCACAAATTACCATTCTAATACCAATATTAATAATTTCACTTAAGGAGCCATTTGTCTGTAGTATTTGAGTTATTTGTGTCATATAATCAGGTATTTTTAAATCTAGGAATACTTGTGTCGATATAAACACAACGTTAATTAAAAAGAAAAACCATTCTCTAGGTTTTAAAAATCTTAATAATCTTAACATCTATTCACCCCTATTCCATATCATTTTTTAGATTACTAACCATCTCTTCTAGTACTTTAAAAAAGATATCCAATTCTTTTTCATCAATGTTTTCCAAAATAATTTTTTCTATTTCTTCTTTACTTTTTAAAATATTTTCATTTAATTCTTTAGCTTTTTCTCCAAGTACAATCTGCTTTAATCTAGCATCTTCTTTAACGGAAACCCTCTTTACATACCCCTCTTTTTCCATTGTAGATAATATTTTTGATAGTCTAGATTTTTTTATTGAAAATTCTTCTTCAATATCCTTTTGAAAAATCAACTTATCCGGATTTTGAAATAAAAACTTTAATATAAGTCCTGAAATTGGTGATAAATTTTCATCAAAAGATTTGTGTAACTCCTCTATTCGTTTATTTAAGAAGAAATTTATAGTTTTTAATTGTATTACTAATTCCCTTTTCATATTAACTCCTATAGTTTTAAGATAGTTAGTCCGCTAATTGTTTCTTTGGAAACTGTTTCGTACTAAACTATTATAAGTACTTTAGGAATTTTTGTCAATAAAAAATAACATTAAATAATATTAATGTTATTTTTTAAGTTTATTCACTAAATAAAGGTGTTGAAAAATATCTGTCACCACTATCCGGTAAAATTATTACTATGTTTTTCTCTGTATTTTCCTGTCTTTTTCCAACTTCTACAGCCGCATATAAGGCTGCTGCTGACGATAATCCCAGGAGTAACCCCTCTTTTTTTGCAAGTAATTTACCATATTCAAAAATTACTTCATTGTCCACCTTTACTATTTCATCATAAATATTTCTATTTAAAATACTAGGAATAAAACCAGCCCCTATACCCTGTATTTCATGTGAACCTGAAGGTCCTCCAGAAAGCACAGCTGAAGTTAAGGGTTCTACTGCTACTATCTTAATATTTTTATTTTTCTCCTTTAAATACTCGCCAATACCGGTAATAGTTCCTCCAGTACCTACTCCTGCAACTAAAATATCTATATTTCCATCCATGTCTTTCCAAATTTCAGGACCAGTTGTAAGTTTATGGGCTTTAGGATTTTCTTTATTTTCAAATTGGGATGGAATAAAACTACTTGCATACTTCTTTGAAAGTTCCTCTGCCTTATTTATAGCTCCACTCATACCTTCTGAACCCTTTGTTAAAACTATTTCTGCCCCAAAAGCCTTAAGTATATTCCTTCTTTCCTCTGACATGGTCTCCGGCATAGTCAATATCATCCTATAGCCTTTTACAGCTGCAATTGCTGCTAAACCTATACCGGTATTACCTGAAGTAGGTTCTATAATTACAGTATCCTTATTTATTTTTCCTTCTTTTTCTGCCTGTTCTATCATTTGTTTGGCAATTCTATCTTTAATACTTCCTTCTGGATTTAAATATTCTAATTTACCAAATAAATTAGCTTTTAAATTAAAGTACTTTTCTATATTGTCTAACTTCATAATTGGAGTTTTGCCAATTAAATCTAAAATATTGTTACTTACATTCATATAATCGTCTCCTAACAATTAAATATATAGCAATAATAGACTACATCTTATATTGTATAATATAATAGAAAATGTAAAAAGATATTTTAATAAAACTTTGGAGTCTATATGAATGATTTAATAAAGAAACTTTTTGAAAACAAAACTTTAAATAATGAAGAATTTTTAGATATACTATCTTCTAATAAATATGACGAAGAATTAAAAAAATTAGCCAATATAAGAAGAGAAGAATATTATGGAAAAGATGTTTATATTAGAGGTTTAATTGAATTTTCCAACTATTGTAAAAATAATTGCCTATATTGTGGAATTAGAGCAGGAAATAGTAAGGCAAATAGATACAGATTAAATACAGAAGATATTTTAGACTGTTGTGAAGAAGGATATAAATTAGGTTTTCGTACTTTTGTCCTACAAGGTGGTGAAGACCCTTATTTTTCAGATGATATTTTTCTTGAAATAATTTCAAAAATTAGAAGCAGTTTCCCTGATTGTGCCATAACCTTATCCTTAGGAGAAAGGGATTATAAGAGTTTTAAAGACTTTTTTGATGCCGGAGCTAATAGATATTTGTTAAGACATGAAACAGCTAATGAAAGTCATTTTAACAAAATACATCCTAATAATTTAAGTTTGGAAAAAAGGAAGAATTGTATTTTACAATTAAAGGAAATAGGATATCAGGTTGGTTCTGGCTTTATGGTAGGCTCACCTTATCAAAAGTTGGAATATTTAATTGAAGATCTGCGTTTTTTGGAAATCCTTCAACCTGATATGATAGGTATTGGCCCCTTCCTAAGTCATAAGGACACGCCTTTTAAAAATTTCGAAAATGGTAGTATGTGCCTTACCTTAAAATTAATATCAATTTTAAGACTTATGTTTCCCTATTCACTAATTCCTTCAACTACTGCTTTAGGAACTATTAACCCTGAAGGCAGGGAACTTGGGTTAAAGGCTGGTGCAAATGTTGTAATGCCAAATCTTTCGCCTTCTAATGTAAGAAATAAGTATGAGCTATACGATAATAAAATTTATTCAGGCAGCGAAGCAGCAGAAAGCATAGAATTATTAACAAAATTAATTGAAAAATCAGGTTTTAAAGTCTCTGTAAACCGTGGTGATGTAAAAAGGACAACTCTTTAGTTGTCCTTTACTCTATAGCTATTAGCGTATATGTGGTATCTATTATTTCTTGTAAAACCACATAAGGTAATTCCCTTTTCTCTAGCTAATTCTATTCCTAAATTTGTTGGAGCTGACCTTGAAATCATAATTGGTACCTTCATTTTTGAAATTTTTGTTACAATCTCAACAGGCAGTCTTCCAGAAAAAGCAATTATTTTATTAGTCATATCTATATTGTTTAAAACACAATATCCTGCTATTTTATCTAAAGTATTATGTCTTCCAATATCCTCCATATAAACTATAACTTCATTATTAGAAATTAGTGCTGCAGAATGAACTCCAGCTGTTTTTTTAAATAGTTTTGCTTTGTTTTCCATTAGTGTAATTTGTTTAGGAATTTCTGTTGATAATATTTCCATTTTGGAATTATTTTTTTCAAGTTCTATTTCTTTTTTCTTCGTGTCACCTTTAATTTTTAAGTCCATTTTTCCTTCTGTATCAATGTCTATATTAATAATGTCCTCTTTACTATTAATGTAGCCATTCATCCATAGAAAACCTACAGCCATTTCCTCTAAATTAAAAGGAGAGCATACCGTTTTAAAAATTTTTTTACTATTTATATAAATATTATACTTTCTTTCTTCTACTATATTTTCGATATTCTTCTCAATAACACCATTATTAAATGTAATAACCTCATAATTTAAATATTTTTCTTCCATATAAACCTCTACTAGCTAAAGTCCTTTGCAATTTTTAAAAATTCTTTAACTGCCTTACTTAAAAATTTATTTTTCCTATAAAAAAATGAAATATCCCTATCTGATTCATATTTATTTAATTTATACAGGCAAATATTAGGATTTGGTCCAACATTTCTTATTAAAAAATCACTTATAAAGGAAATACCTATTCCATAACTAGTAAGATTATAGGATGTAATCTGCTGTTCTAATTCTAATATAATCTTAGGCTTTATATCTTCATAGGCAAGCTTTTTATCAGCTCTTTTTCTTGTATCGTTACCTTCCTTTAATAAAATAAAAGGATCATCCTTAAATATTTTTAATGGTATTGAATCTATATTATCTTCTAAAAACCTTCCAGATATAACATCTTCATAATTTAGCTGAAAATCCTCTACGTATTTATTGGATTCTATTTTTTTAGGAACAGCTAGAAGAATATTGTCCTTCCTATGAAATTGTTTAATATATTCATTTTTATCGTATTTATAGTTGTCTATGGCAATATCAATAGTTCCGTCATTTAAATACTTCATTAAATTTGAAGATTTAGCTTCTACTATATCTACATTTACTTTCGGATATTTTTCTATAAAAGTTGAAACTATTGGTGGTAATAAATATGAAGTATATTGATGTGTACCACCAATAGCAACCTTACCTGCTTTTAAATCAGAAACATCATTTATATACTCATCAAAATTCTGTTCCAACTCCAATATTTTCTCTACGGTTTTAATATATTTCATTCCTATATCAGTAATGCCTATTGGCTTTGTAGAGCGGTCAAATATTTCATAACCTATTTCCTTCTCAATTCTTTTTATAGTTCCACTTAAAGAAGGTTGTGATATATACAAATTATTTGCTGCTTTTGAAAAACTTCTTTCCTTATATACTTCATAAACATATTCTATTCCTGTAAACATTATAACCTCTCACCTATACTTATATGACAATATTTGTATTTGATTATATAGTATTCCAAGCATAGAATATAAGCAAGAAGAATATTGTTTTTAAAAATTATCAGGAGGTTGTTATGGATAATTTCAGAATAGAATTTGACTCAGTTGGAAAATTAGAAATACCTGTAAATGCATACTATGGTGTTCAAACTTTAAGGGCAAAAAATAACTTTAATATAACTGGAAGAAAAATGCATAAAGATTTAATAATATCTTTAGCAGAAATAAAAAAAGCTTCGGCTATTTCAAATATAAAAACCGGTGAGTTAGATACTGCAATAGGAGCATCAATTATTAAGGCTTGTGATGAAATTATAGGCGGAAAATATCATGAGGAGTTTATTGTTGACCCTATACAAGGTGGAGCTGGAACCTCTGCTAATATGAATGCAAATGAAGTAATAGCAAATATTGCTTTGGAAATATTAGGAAGTTACAAGGGGAATTATTCCTTAATTAATCCAAATGACCATGTAAATATGAGTCAATCTACTAACGATGTTTTCCCAACAGCTGGTAAAATGACTATAATAAAATTATTGAAAAAACTTAAAATAGAAATTAATAATTTATATATGGCATTAATATCCAAAGCTGAAGAATTTGATGATGTTATAAAAATGGGAAGAACACAACTTGAAGATGCTATTCCTATAACCCTAGGTCAAGAATTTAGTGCTTATAGCCAGGCTATTAAAAGGGACTTAAGAAGATCTGAATTGGCAATAGAGGAAATGGAATATGTAAATATGGGTGCTACTGCCATAGGTACAGGCTTAAATGCAAAAAAAGACTATATAGATAATATCGTTTTAGAATTAGATGAAATATCTAATTTAAACTTAAAACAATCTCCTAATTTAATAGATGGTACACAAAATTTAGACAGCTTTACTATAGTCTCAGGTTACTTGAAAACCCTAGCTGTTAATTTATCTAAAATTTCTAACGATTTGAGACTTATGAATTCCGGTCCAAGAACCGGTTTAGCAGAAATTACACTACCAGCTAAACAAAATGGTTCTTCCATAATGCCAGGTAAAATTAATCCAGTAATTCCAGAAGTAGTAAACCAAATTTCATTTAATGTTATAGGTAATGATACTACTATAACCATGGCTTGTGAAGCAGGACAACTAGAATTAAATGCTTTTGAACCGATAATTTTTTATAATCTATTTGAATCAATAGAAACCTTAACCTTTGGTATAAAAACTTTTACAGACAATGCTATAAAAGATCTAGTTGCCAATAGAGAAAACTGTAAAAAGCACGTAAGCAACTCCATTGGATTAATAACTGCTGTAAATCCTTATATAGGTTACCAAAAATCAGCTACAATTGCCAAGGAAGCTTTGAAATCCGGAAAAACCATAAAGGATTTATTAAGTAAAAAACATATTATTCCAGATAATGAAATAGACAATATTTTAGACCCTTATAAAATGATAGAACCAAAAAACTAGGTAGGTGGAATTTCCATCTTACCTAGTTTTTTGATTTATTAGCCAAATAGCAAAAATCCTTAAAACTCTTTTTCATAAAAAGTTCGGCTCTATAATTTATAGTGTTGATGGAAATAAATCCATTAGCACTATTTTTTATTGGAATATAAAAGAATAGACAAATTATTCACTTTTCCT
>DUUN01000477.1 GCA_012841535.1 Gallicola sp.
AAGAAATAAAAAAAATATTGATTTAATAAATAGAAATCTAAGAAAATATTAAGATTTATAAAAAGCTGTTTAAAAAGAGCTTTTAATTTGTATATGTAGGGAATAAGTGATAAAATAAACAATGAAAAAATATGAGGTGAAATATGGGATTTTTTGACAAATTATTTGGTGGCAACAATAAGGAAATAAAAAAAGTAGACCCTATTGTTGACAAAATTGAAGCATTAGATACGGAAATATCTAATTTAACAGATGAAGAATTAAAAAATAAAACACAGGAATTTAAAGATAGATTAAAAAATGGAGAAACTTTAGATGACTTATTGCCGGAAGCCTATGCAGTTGTAAGGGAAGCTTCTTGGAGAGTTTTGGGAATGAAACAATATAGAGTTCAGCTAATAGGTGGTGTGATTTTACATCAAGGTAGAATTGCTGAAATGAAAACAGGTGAAGGTAAAACTTTAGTTGCAACTTTACCTGCTTATTTAAATGCCCTTACAGGAGAAGGAGTTCATATAGTAACAGTAAATGATTACCTTGCAAAGCGTGATATGGAGTGGATGGGAAAAGTCCATCAATTTTTAGGGCTATCAGTTGGATGTATTACTTATGAACTGGATAATGAACAAAGGAAGGTAAACTATGCTTGTGATATAACCTATGGTACTAACAATCAATTTGGCTTTGATTACCTAAGGGACAACATGGTTATTTATAAGGAAGACCAGGTACAAAGGGGATTAAACTACGCTATTGTCGATGAGGTTGACTCTATCTTAGTCGATGAGGCAAGAACCCCTCTTATTATTTCCGGAAAAGGTGATGAATCTACAGATCTTTATGTTAGAGCAGACAGATTTGTAAGAACCTTACAAGGTAGAATTATTGACCCTAATGAAGAAAAACCAGATATCTTTGACAGGGAAATTAAAGAAGAAACCGTTGACTTTGTTGTAGACGAAAAGAAAAAGACAGCAAGTCTTACAGAAAAAGGTACAGCAAAGGCAGAAAAATATTTTGGCTTGGAAAACTTATCGGATCTTTCCAACATGGAAATAGCCCATCATATAAATCAAGCTTTAAAAGCTCATAATACTATGCATTTAGATATTGATTATGTTCTAAAAGATGGGGAGATTTTAATTGTAGACGAATTTACCGGCCGTATTATGCAAGGTAGAAGATACTCCGATGGACTACACCAAGCAATAGAGGCTAAGGAAGGTGTAACAGTACAGTCTGAATCAAAAACCCTTGCAACAATTACCTTCCAAAATTATTTTAGAATGTATAATAAAATTGCCGGTATGACAGGTACTGCCAAAACAGAAGAAGATGAATTTAGCGAAATCTACAATATGGATGTTGTTGAAATACCTACTAACAAACCTATTGCAAGAAAAGACTTTGAAGATAGAATTTATATAAATGAAAAAGCTAAATATGATGCAATTGTTAAAGAAATAAAGGAAATTCATGAAACAGGACAGCCTATTCTTGTAGGTACAGTTACAATAGAGGTTTCCGAGTTAATTTCTAAAATGCTTAAAAAAGAGAGAATTCCTCATGATGTATTAAATGCTAAACATCATGAAAGAGAGGCAGAAATTGTTGCTCAAGCAGGAACATATGGCAAAGTAACAATAGCAACAAATATGGCTGGTAGGGGTACAGATATTGTTTTAGGTGGTAACCCTGAATTTATGGCCAAACATGATATGAAAAAACAAGGTTATGCCGATTATATAATAGATAGTCTTGATAGTTTTATAGAAACAGACGATGAGGAAATTATGGCAGCAAGAGCTGTTTATAATAAGCTTCATGAAAAATATAAAATCCAAACAGATGAAAATGAAGAAAAGGTACTAGCAGCTGGTGGCTTGTATATACTTGGTACAGAAAGACATGAGTCAAGACGTATAGACAACCAGTTAAGAGGTCGTTCCGGTAGACAGGGAGACCCTGGTTCTTCAAGATTCTTTATTTCATTAGAAGATGATTTAATGAGACTTTTTGGTGGTGAAACAATTCAGAGATTTGCTGAAAAAGGTGATTTTCCTGAAGATGAACCAATAGAATTTAAGACTATATCAAAAGCTATAGAAAGAGCTCAGAAAAAAGTTGAAATTAATAACTTTGGTATACGTAAACACGTCCTACAATATGATGATGTTATGAATGTTCAAAGAAAAATCATCTATGGAGAAAGGGAAAGAGTTCTTCAAGGCGAGGACATGAAAGACTATATTCTTGAAATGATGAAAGATATTATCTCATCAGCAGTGGATAATTTTACTAATGGCTCAAATAGTCCACAAGAATGGGATATGGAAGGTTTAATGCTATATCTTAAGTCTGCATTTTTACCAGATGGCTTACTTCAATTCCCGGATTTAAATAAATACAATGAAGAAACTTTAAAAGAATATATTACCGAACAAGCATTAAAAGCTTATGACGAAAAAGAAAAGGAAATTGGCTCTGAAAAGTTCAGAGAAATTGAAAGAGTTATACTTTTAATGGTTGTAGATAGAAAATGGATGGATCATATTGATGCAATGGATCAATTAAGACAAGGTATAGGCCTTCGTTCCTATGGTCAACAAGATCCTGTTAGGGCATACAATGAAGAAGGCTTTGGTATGTTTGAAGAAATGAACAATTCAATAAAAGAGGACACATTAAAAGGCTTGTTTAATGTTAGACCTGTTGAAGAAGTTCGTAGAAAACAAGTAGCAAAAGAAACTAAATCCAGTGACCAACAAGTTACAGTTGTAAAGGGTAAAAAAATAGGAAGAAATGACCCTTGTCCATGTGGTAGTGGAAAGAAATACAAAAAATGTTGTGGTAGAAACGCATAAGGGGAAAAAATGGACTTATACGCAGTACACGAAGAAATATCTTATTTAGAAGAAACTTTAAAGGAGTTAGGTGATTCACTTTGACTTGCCTAAGCTTAAAGATGATATAAAAACCTTAGAAGAAAAAACAATGGAAGAAGGATTTTGGGACGATAGTAGTAAGGCCCAAAATCTTTTTGACGAGTTAAAGGTTAAAAAAGAAAAGGCAGAAAAATTTTATAAAATTCAAGAGGAATTAGAAGAAGTTGAAGTTCTTCTTGAAATGGTAAAAGAAGAAGACACAACAGCATATGATAAGGAAATTGAAAATACTTTGAAAAAAATAGAAAAAGTGTTGGAAGATTTTAAAATTGAAACTATGCTTAGTGGTGAATATGACAAAAATAATGCAATATTTTCAATTAATTCAGGAGCCGGTGGAACTGAAGCCCAGGACTGGACGGAAATGCTTTTAAGAATGTATACCAGGTGGATGGATGACCATGGTTTTTCCCATGAAATAACAGATTATAACCGTGATACAGAAGGTGGAATAAAATCTGTAACAATGGTTATTAAGGGCTATAATGCCTATGGTTATTTAAAATCTGAAAAGGGTGTTCACAGACTTGTTAGAATATCACCTTTTGATACCAATAAAAAAAGACATACTTCCTTTGCCAGTGTAGATGTTTATCCGGTAATTGAAGATACGGATAAAATCGAAATAGATCCACATGATTTAAGAATAGACACCTATAGGGCAAGTGGAGCCGGTGGGCAACATGTTAATACAACGGATTCAGCCGTTAGAATTACGCATATTCCAACAGGGGTAACAGTTCAGTGTCAGTCGGAAAGAAGCCAAATAAGCAATAGGGAAACTGCTATGTCAATGTTAAAAGCTAGGCTTATTGCAATAAAAGAAGAAGAAAATCGTGAAAAAATTGAAGATATACAGGGAAAATATAATAAAATTGCCTGGGGCTCTCAAATTCGTTCCTATGTTTTTAATCCCTATACATTAGTAAAAGATCACAGAACTAATTATGAAGTTGGGAATATAGAGCGGGTTATGGATGGAGACATTGACGATTTTATTAATGAATATTTAAAGCTTAATGCTATAAAGCAAAAAGATAAATAGGATGCAGCTTACTGCATCCTATAAATATATCTAGGATTATATTAGAAGAGAATTATTTAAAAGTATGAGGTGGACGTTTGAATATCAACTTAAAAATTGCAGAATTATTAAAAATAAAAGAAAAACAAGTAGAAGATACAATTAAATTAATTGATGAAGGAAATACCATTCCCTTTATTTCAAGATATAGAAAAGAAGTAACGGGGAACTTATCCGATACAGAACTTCGTCAATTAGAAGAACATCTTACATATTTAAGGTCTTTAGAGCAAAGAAAAGAAGATGTAATCCGTTTAATAGATGAGCAGGGGAAATTAACAGAAGAGCTAAAAACGGAAATCGAAAATGCTGAAAAAATACAGGAAGTTGAAGACCTTTATCTACCATATAAGCAAAAGAAAAGAACAAGGGCTACTATAGCAAAGGAAAAGGGACTAGAACCTTTAGCTGATTTAATTATGTCACTAGAAGCAAAAAATAATGATATTGAAGAAATGGCCCAGTCTTTAATAGATGAAGAAAAAGAAGTAAATACATTAGAAGAAGCCTTAAAAGGTGCAATGGATATAATAGCTGAAAGAATATCTGAAACAAAAGAATTTAGGGATATTGTAAGAAATGAAGCTCATAAAAATGGTGGACTAATATCGACAAAAGCACCGGATAAAGAAGATTCTACCTATGATATGTACTATGATTTTGCTGAAAGGATTAAACATTTAAAACCTCATAGAATATTGGCTATGTTTAGGGGAGAAAAAGAAGGTATTTTAAAATTAAAATACGATTTTAATGATGAAGAAAATATAGAAAACATATTATTTAAACTCTGTATGAATGAAGAGTATGTAGGTTATAAATATTTAGAAGAAGCTTTAAGAGATGGCTATAAAAGATTACTACTACCATCAATAGAAACAGAAATAAAAAATGAATTAAAGGAAATGGCAGACAAGGAATCAATAGAGGTTTTTGCCGGTAATTTAAAACCTTATTTAATGCAGCCTCCAATTAAAGATTCTGTAGTAATAGGACTTGACCCAGGCTATAGAACTGGGTGTAAGGTTGCAGTAATATCGGAACATGGCAAAGTTTTGGATTATTCTACAATATATCCTACAAAACCAAAAGAGGATATTAAAGGAGCCAAAAAAGTATTAACTGAATTTATTAATAAATACAAGGTAAATTTAATAGCAATTGGAAATGGAACAGCTTCCAGGGAAACAGAAAGTGTCGTAGCTAGTTTAATAGAGGAATTAGGAAAGAAAGATCTTTTCTATACAATTGTCAATGAGGCAGGAGCATCAATTTACTCAGCGTCTAAACTTGGAGATGAGGAGTTTCCTGACCTAGATGTAACAATAAGAGGAGCAATTTCCATAGCAAGAAGAATACAGGACCCATTGGCAGAACTTGTAAAAATTGAACCTCAACATATAGGAGTTGGACAATACCAACATGATGTTAATCAAAAAGAGTTAAAGCAAACATTAGGTAATGTAGTAGAGGACTGTGTAAACTCTGTAGGAGTAAATGTTAACACTGCATCACCTGCATTATTAAACTATGTTTCCGGTATAAGTAAATCCGTTGCAAAAAACATTGTAGCCTACAAGGAAGAAAATGGTCCATTTAAAAATAGGGCAGAATTAAATAAAGTAAAGGGACTAGGACCAAAGGCCTTTGTTCAATGTGCAGGATTTTTAAGAATACCAGAATCTGAAAATATATTGGATAATACAGGAGTTCATCCGGAAAGTTACGAAATAGCAGAAAAACTATTAGGTCAGGATTTGAAAAAAATTCAAATTAGTAGGGTTTCTAAAGAATTGGAAGTTGGAGTCCCAACCTTAGTTGATATAGTAAAGGAATTAAAAAAACCAGGACGTGACCCAAGGGATGAAATGCCAAAACCAATACTTCGTTCCGATGTACTTTCAATAGATGACTTAGAAGAAGGTATGATATTAAAAGGAACAGTAAGAAATGTCGTTGACTTTGGTGCCTTTGTCGATATAGGAATAAAAAATGACGGTCTTGTTCATATATCTGAAATGTCTGAAAAATTTATAAAACATCCTAAGGATTTAGTAAAGGTTTCAGATATAGTAGAAGTTAAAATAATAGGAATAGACAAGGATAAGGGAAAAGTTGCCCTTAGTATGAAATTGTAATTAAATTTAAGTGTGAAAGGAATTACGAATCTATAAGGAAAGTTAGTTTTAAAATAAATAAATTTTTAAGAATATTCAATAAAAAAGCTGTTGAAAACTAAGGAAATTAGTTTCAACAGCTTTTAATTAGTTTATTTTAACATAGCTGAAATCATCCAAATATTTTTATCATATCCTGAAATATGATCTTCTAGTGCACTTACTAAAATAAAATCGCCTTTCTCATCGGCTTCTTGTCTTATTTCTACAGCTAAATCTCTAAGAGTATTAATATCGTCAAGAAGTATATTTAAAACCTCATCTTTTTTATAATCCTTAGATTCTATTTCTTTAATAGTAGAATTTTCTAAATAATCCTTAACAGAAGCTAAAGGAAATTCCTTTCTCATTTTAATAAGTTCAGCAATTTCATCGAATTTTTCAAATAGGTCATTATAAAACTCTTCAGTGAAATTATGAATATTAATAAAGCCATTTCCGGCTATATTCCAGTGCAAATTGTGAACCTTTGTTATTTCGATATTTAAATTTGATAAATAAACATTTAATTTTTTCATTTTGTCCTCCTAAAAATTTTTATTCAACTTCCTACAAAACATATATACCCAGGTGGAATGTTTTAAACACAAATATGTAATTATTACAAATCGAAGCCTAATTAATATTAAATTATTGTAATAATTTAAATATGATATTTAGTAAAACTTTATTATTAATTTAATATGTTATACTTGGTATAAATAGCCTAATTGCTAAAGGAGTTAGAAATGAAATATTTTGTTTCTATTTTTGGTGTAATTTATATTGTTGTTTTAGTTAGTTTATTATGGGTTTCTAAAAAAAGAAAAGACATTTATTTGAAAGTAAAAACCTTAACAAGTTCTTTATTTGTTTTTAACTGTTTCATGTCTTTTTATTTTAGTGGTAGAAAATATACTGGAATATTTCTGCTTCTTATTTTAGGTCTTGTTTTTTGCCTAATTGGCGATGTTTTTTTAGGACTTAACAAAAATAGAGTTTTAATTAATATAAGATATTTTAAGGCTGGTGTTATAGGTTTTTCAGTAGCACATATTCTATTTTGTATTATTTTTTATTCACTTATAGGATTTTTTTGGTTTGATTTTTTTCTTCCTATTATTCTAGTTTCTATAGCTTTAATTTGTGAAAAAAGAAACTTAGTAAGGTTGAAAAAACTAAGAAAAATTGTGAATATATATGCTGTAATTATAGGTCTTATGGCTACAAAAGCCATGGAAGTAGTTTTATTGGGAAATTTAATTAAGATACATGGAATCTTGCTTATTGTAGGAACTGGTTTGTTTTTATTTTCAGATATAGTTTTGTTTTTTGTTTACTTTGGAACTAAGAAAAAATCTTACTTAAGTTTAGTTAATTTATTTACATATTATATGGGATGTTTTTTTCTAGGACTTACAGCATATTATTTATAAATAGAAAATATTTGTTGATTTTAAGGGTATATCAATAGATAGAAAATAAATTTTGATTTTCATTATGGTATTATAATATTTAAGTGGATAATAAAAAGCTTATAATAGGCTGATTGAATTTAAAATAATATATTAACTATAAAAAAGGAGGTAAAATTATAGCTAAGTTTTATTTATATTTGTACATAATATATTGTTTTAGTAAAGATTTAGAAAGGGGAAAATATGAAGAAAATATGTTATATGATTTTGTTAATAACAGTATTTTGTTTAGTGGGATCTAATAGTGTTCTAGCTGAATCAAATGAAGATTTGTTATTAAATAAAAAGGTTGAATATTCAGGTGTTGAAGGAGGCAAAGTTTCTTCTGGTGATTGGAAATATCCACAATTTGTAGGAGAAAGTGCAGTTGATGGTAATGATGAGACTAGATGGTCTGCTGATAAACAGGATGTTCAATGGTTAATAGTAGACATGGGGGAAGAAAATATTATTTCTGAAATCGTTTTAAATTTCCATGCAGAAAGTCCTGATTATGAAGTTTTAGTTTCAAGTGATGGAGTAGAGTATAAATCAGTATTAAGAGAAACAAAAGGATCGTCTGGTGGACAAGTAATTAAACGTATAAATCTAGATAATTTATCATGTAGATATATTAAATATAAACAAAAAAGTATGTGGAAACATACGAATGGTCAATACTATGGTTCAAGTATCATTTCATTTGAGGCTTATCAGTATTCTAGAATACCAGAGAATGTTGTTTTTGAAAAAGATAATATAGTAATTAGTAAGAATAGAAAAGCTTCTTTAGAATATAAAATTATTCCTGAAAATTTAAACATATCTGAAGATCAATTAATATGGGAAACGAGTGATAAAAATATTGTAGAAGTTGAAAAGGGGATAATTTATGCAAAAAATGAAGGTGAGGCAAATATATCTTTATCAATAAAAAATACTAATTTAAAAGCAGTTATAAAGATTGAGGTTGTTCTTGCTAAAGAAGAATATGAATTAATGAGAAATAGATGGAAAATACGATTAATTGGCAAGGATTTAGATAGTTCAGATATTGATATAAAAAAATATAAAGAACAAATATCAAATGAAAGTGAAGGACTGTGGAAAAGTTTAAATAAAAATGAAAATAGACAATATTTATGGGAAAAAATTGTTTCAGATACAACTTCAGCGGATTATACAACTCAATTTAACAATATAAAAAAATTAACTTTAGGTTATTATGAACCAGACAGTGTTATTTATAATAATCCTGAAGTAAAAGCAGAAATTTTAAAAGCTATTGATTTTATGATTGAGACAAAAAAATATAACGGAACATATTGGACAGGAAATTGGTGGGATTGGCAAATAGGATCTGCTCAACCATTAGTTGATACATTAATATTATTGCATGATGATATATTAAAAGATAATCCTGATATGTTAGAGAAATTTGTAACTCCAATTAAAAAATATGCCTATAATCCTAATAAACAATGGCCAAAATATAATGCAACAGGAGCTAATTTAACAGATATATCAATATCAGTATTGGGCTCTGGAATTTTACTAGAAGAAGATGAGAGAGTTGAAATGGTTAAAGAAAGCGTTCCTAAAGTTCTTAATCTAGTAACAAAAGGTGATGGACTGTATTTAGATGGTTCTTTAATACAACACACATTTTTCCCGTATAATGGAAGTTATGGTAATGAATTATTAAAGGGAGTAGGTAGAATCCAATCTATAATAGTTGGAACCCAATGGGAAATAAAAGATAATAAGATATCTAATCTATTCAATGTCGTGGACAAAGGATATTTACAATTAATGCCTAGTGGTAGAATGCCAGCTATGGTATCAGGTCGTAGTATATCTAGAGCACCTTTAAAAAATCCATTTACCACAGAATTAGAAACTGGGAAAGAAACAATAGCAAATTTGTTATTAATTTCAAAGTTTGCACCGGAGGAATTAAAAGATAAAATATATTCACATGTTAAACAGTGGGTAATTGATACAAGTGAATATTATAATTTTTATGAAAATCCAAGAGATTTTGATGCACTATTAGATTTGAAAAATATTGTAAATGATAATAACATAAAGTCTAGAGAGGATAAAAATATCTTAAATATATATGCATCAATGGATAGGGTATTTCAAAAAACTAAAAATTATGCAGCAGGTATAGCGATGTATTCAAATAGAATTGCTAATTATGAATATGGAAATACTGAAAATAAAAGAGGATGGCATACAGCTGATGGAATGTTATATCTCTATAATGAAGATTACTCTCAATTTGATGAAGGATATTGGACAACGATAGATTCTTATAGGTTACCTGGTACAACAATAGATGTTAAAGAATTGCCAAATGGTCACAAATCATCGGTAAAAAGTCCACAAAGTTGGGTTGGAGGTGCTACCAATGGAAAAATTGGGTCTATTGGTATGTTCTTAGATAAAACAAAAGAAGAAATGATTTTAAGGGCAAAAAAATCCTGGTTTTTACTTGAAGATCAAATAATTAATTTAGGATCAGAGATTAATGGTACAAGTAGTAGTGGAATAGAAACAATTTTAGAAAATAGACAAGTTGATTTAGATAAATTAGACTTAGTAATTAATGGAGAAAATTTAATAGAAACAAGCAAGAATATAGATTGTGGGTGGATCAATCTTAAAAATGAAAACGTTAAAAATAATATAGGATATATAATTCCTAATTCTAGTGAAAATATATCTATATATAAAGATACAAGAACAGGAAAGTATAAAGATATAAATGAATATTTCTTAAATGATAAATTATATACTCATGATTATTTAACAATAACTAAAAAACATGGTTTAGAAGTTGTAAATGATTCATATGAATATGTAATAATTCCAGGGAAAACAGATAAAGAAATCGAAAACTATTACAAAAACCCTATTTATGAAGTAATAAGTAATGATGGAGATGTACAAGCAATTAGAACTAATGATTTATTAATGGCCAATGTTTGGAATGTTAATGAGAAAATAGATTATATAACAGCCAAGACTCCAATGTCTTTTATAGTTGAAAATGAAGGAAATAATAAAGTAAAAATTATAATATCAAACCCTAGTCAAAATAATCAAGAAGTTTCCATGGAAATTGATATGGATATAGAAAAAGTCATAAGTAAAGATGAAAATATAAGGCTTGAAGATAATTTAATTACATTAGATAGTACAGGATTATTAGGAGCATCAAGAGAAATAGTTATTCAAATTAAATCAACCGTAGATAAAACTAAACTAGAAAATAAAGTCAAAGAAGTTGAAAAAATTGACACTAGTAAATACACAGCAGAAACTGTTAAAGCTTTAAATGATGCTCTAGCAGAAGCTAAAGAAGTACTTGCAAAAGATAATGCAACTCAAAAAGAAGTTGACAATGCATTAGCTAAACTAGAAAAAGCTAGAAAAGCTTTAAAAATAAAAGATGATAAACCAACACCAAGCCCTACAGACCCTACAACACCAACTGATTCAACAGAACCAACAGAACCAACAGAACCAATAGGTGTTAAGACTAGTAGAATAGCTGGTGTAGATAGATATACAACAGCATTGGAGATTAGTAAGAAATATTTTGAAACAAGTGAAAATGTAGTAGTAGCAAGTGGAGAAATATCTATAGACTCACTAAGTGCACAAATATTATCAGATGAATTAAACGCTCCAATATTGTTAGTTAGAAAAGAAAGTCTACCAAATGGTATAACAGAAGAAATAGCTAGATTAAAATCAAAGAATATAATAATAGTAGGTGGAAATAATACAGTAGGAAATAAAGTATTTAACAAACTAGAAGAAGATTATAATGTAAAAAGAATAGCTGGTGTAGATAGATATGAAACAGCAGCACTAGTTGCAAAAGAATATTTTGAAATATCAGAAAATTCAAAGAGCATAATAGTAGCAAATGGATACAAATATCCAGATGTATTATCTAGTAGTTCACTATCTATAAAAGAACAATCACCTATACTATTAGTTAAAGAACAAGAAATAACTAAAGTAACAAATAACTTTATAAAAGAATTTGGAATAGATAAAGTAACAGTAATAGGTGGAAATGCTTCAGTAGGAAATGGAGCACTTAATGAATTACCTAAAGGATATGGAATAATAGCTGGTGCTGACAGATATGAAACAGCAGTAAAAATAGCAGATAAAGCATATCCAAAAACAAAAGAAGTATTAATGGCAAGTGGAGAGATTGAAGTAGACGCATTAGTAGCGGGTTCAATAACAGGAAAGGTTGAAAAACCAATCTTATTAACAAAGAAAAACATAATGCCAAAACCAATACAAGAATATATTAAAGGTAATGCTATTGAGCATATTACAATTATAGGTGGACAAGCCACTGTTAATGATTCACAATTTAAATAATAAAAATATATATAATTTTATTTAAGATACTCTTTATTAAATTATAAAGTTTATCCCCCTAAACTTTGAGAGAGATTAGGGGGTAGATTTTATATAATTCAAGAAAAAATATTAGTTAAGTGAAGTGACTGAAGTAATTGGAAATAAATAAAAACAAAAGGATTGAATTTATGATTTATTAATGTTAAAAAATATTTTAATAGGACTGAGGGGGGGATATATGAAAATAACTATTTTAGAACCACTAGCAGTGGAAGAAAATAAATTAGAACAAATGGCAAAATTTATTACAAAAGAAGGACATGAATTAGAAATATATAACACTATTTCTAAAGATGACGAAGAAGCTAAGTTAAGGGTTAAAGATACGGATATTTTAATTATTGCAAATTCTCCTCTTACTGGAGAGGTTATTAGGTCGGCTAGAAATTTAAAAATGATAGCAGTTGCCTTTACAGGCTATGATCATGTGGAGTTAGAAGCCTGTAAGGAAAGGCATATTTTAGTTTCAAATGCTGCTGGCTATAGTACTACTTCTGTAGCTGAATTAGTTTATGGTTTAATTATAGATTTATACCGTAATATTCTACCAATGGATAAAGCCACAAGGGATGGAAAAACCAAAGCAGGTTATAGATACAGGGATTTATATAAGAAAACAATAGGTGTAGTAGGAACAGGAGCTATTGGAAAACATGTTGCTAATATTGCATTGGCTTTTGGATGTAAGGTTGTAGCCTATGATAAAGATGAAAACAATAGTTTGAAGTTTTCCGGTGTAAAATACTTGGATTTAGAGGAATTATTAAAAGTTTCTGATATTGTTACTGTTCATTTACCGTTATTAGAAAGTACTAGAAAATTATTTGGCAAAAAAGAATTCGAGTTAATGAAAGAGGATGCTATATTTATTAATACTGCTAGAGGACCAATTGTAGATAATGACGCATTAGCAGAAGCATTAAATGAAAATATTATTGCAGGAGCAGGAATTGATGTTTTTGAGACAGAACCTCCTTTAAAAGGAGATGAAAAGCTATTAAAGGCTAAAAATGCAATAGTAACTCCCCATATTGCTTTCTTTACAGAAGAAGCAATGGTGAGAAGGGCTGAAATTACCTTTGATAATGTAAATTCATGGATAAATAAAAGTCCTAAAAATATTGTAAGTAATTAATTTTATTTGATTTTCAATAGGAAACTATTAGATACTATCTTGTTTAGCTAGTACTAATAGTTTTTTTATTTATAATTTAATTAAAAATAA